>JBEBGB010001264.1:0-1180 GCA_040081675.1 Vicinamibacterales bacterium | reverse complement strand
GCATGACGATGCCAGCGCCGTAGCCTTCGGGAATCACGCCCTCGAACTCGCCGTAGTCGTAGGGATGATCCTCGGTCTGCATGGCGAGCCGCTTTGTCTGTGGATCGAGCGACGGCCCTTTGGGCACCGCCCACGAGAGCAGCACGCCGTTGTGCTCGAGCCTCAGGTCGTAGTGCAGATGGCTGGCGAGGTGCTTCTGCACGCAGAAGAATCGCTCGCCCCCTGAACGCGCGGCAACGGTGCCGGCGGGTTCGGGAGTCTTGGAGAAGTTTCGCTTGCGCTTGTATTCGTCGAGAGCCATACGTGCCTCACTCGAAGTTACGCGGTTTCAGCATCCCGCAGCACGCGTCGGACTTGCGACATGACGAGCATCAGCACAAGAGCCGCGATCATGAGCAGTCCGACAACCAGCAGGAAGAATTGGCTGTGAGGCATGCGGTTCCAGTACGCACCGACGAAACCCGCGAAGTAGCCGCCCGCGGACAGGCTGACGAACCAGGCGCCCATGAGCAGGCCGCGACTGCGTGGGGGAGCGACGCGGTTCACGAGGGACAAGCCCATGGGACTCAAGCAGACCTCGCCCAGCGCAATCAACAGGTAGGCACTGACCAGCCACCACACCGACACCCGGCCAGTATCGCCGCCGACGAGGCCCGCCACGCTCATCAACCCAAAGGCTGCCGCGACCAGTAGAACGCCGCCGAGCATCTTCGCGGGCGTCGACGGCTCGAGACCGCGGCGACCGAGCCAGGCCCACACGCCGACGAGACTCGCCGAGAAGGCAATGACACCGAGCGGTTCTACGGACTGGAAACTCTCGGTCGCAATGGAGGTGTTCGTGTTATCGCGCGCCCAGAAGGTGAGCGTGAACGCGTTCTGGTAGAACGCGAGCCAGAACAGTGCCGAAACAGCGAAGACGACCAGCAGTGTGAGGATGCGCGACCGCTCGTCCCCTGTCGAACGCTCGTTCGCGGGTGTGTCGAGGCGCGGCGTCATGGCTGCGGCGTCCGCGATGTGTCGACGTCCGCTGACGAAGACGAGCAGAGACAGGACCATGGCGACGGCAGCCGATCCAAACGCCACGCTCCACCCGTAGTGCGCGCGTAGCCACGCGACCGTCAGCGGCGAGACGAACCCACCGATGTTGATGCCCATGTAAAACAGGTTGAAGCCCGCGTCC
>JBEBGB010001263.1:0-1180 GCA_040081675.1 Vicinamibacterales bacterium | reverse complement strand
GGCTGAGCATCACGTGGCGCTGTGCCCAACCCTGGCAGCCGGCGACGCGACGGCGCAATACGCGGGTTGGAAGAAGGGACAGCAGCCGGAACCGGAACGCCTGACCCGGAAGCGGGCAAGTTTCAAGGCCGCGCTGGCCGCAGGCGTCACGATTCTGAGCGGGAGCGATGTGGGCGTCTTCTCTCACGGTGACAACGCGCGCGAGCTCGAGCTGATGGTCGACTACGGGATGACGCCGATCGCCGCGCTTCAGAGCGCGACGTCAGTGGCCGCCCGTGTGCTGCACCTTGACTCGCAAGTGGGCCGCGTCCAGGTTGGCCGGCTCGCCGACCTTGCCGCGTTTGACGGCGATCCCTCTCGAGACATCAGCGCGCTCAGGCGTGTACGCCTGGTGATGACGGGGGGTGTTGTCGTTCGACAGCCGTGAGTCGCCCCTTGTCCTGACGCAGGGCCTTGAGCGCGAGGTACTCGACCGGCGCCGACACCAGGAAGACCCCGGCTGCCTTCCTTGATACCGAGTTTCTGAACAAGCGATGTGCTCGAGTCGCCCACGGTTGTCGCGGGCCTCGCCTTGCTCACGCGCCATCTCCATCTGGTGGCGGAAACGGCTTGCCGAACGTGAACGCATCTGCGGTGGGTCCATTCGCGCGCACGTGTTCCAGCTTGAGAACGGCCTCTTGCACGCTGGGCTGATGACCGGCTGGAACCCACCACAAGACGACGAAGACGTCGCGCATGCGTTCGAACCATTCCTGGCGTCGTCGCACGAAGTCCATGTGGGCTGACGCGTAGACGTACGCCTTCAGGCTTTGCAGGTCTTGCCAGACCGACATGTTCACCAATGTGTCGGCGTCGAAGGGACGTAAGGATGTCGCGTTGCCGTCCTCGTCCTGCAGACGCCAGATGAAACCGGGCGCCGATTCCGCGAGCGCGTTGATGCGGTCCAGGTTATTGACGAAGTCGGCCATGCCTGGAGCGGTGAGCGGCTCCTTTGCTACGGCGATATTCAGTTGCGCGAGGTGAAAAGCGGCCATGTGTCCGTTGACGAAGAAGTGACGACGGTGCGGGTGCGGTTCGTCATCGGCGACGGTGTGGGAACGGCCGTGTGGTGCGACCGCGCCGCGGACCTGGCGCGGCGGTGCTCCTCACGGCCGGAGTGTCTCTACCGCCTTCGGCCTCG
>JBEBGB010001262.1:0-1180 GCA_040081675.1 Vicinamibacterales bacterium | reverse complement strand
CCTGATGGATCAATCAGCTGAATGCGTCGCACGATCCCGCGGCGTGCCAGCACGTGCGCGAGCGAACCGCCGAGCTCTCCGGCACCGATAATGGCGACGTCCATCATGCGTGTGCGCTATTGTAAGGGCACCTATGAAAAAGGCACTGCGAGGACAAGTTGCGCTCGTCACCGGCGGGTCGAAGGGCATCGGTTTCGGAATCGCCCAGGCGCTGCTTGCACAGGGCGTTGACGTGCTCATCACCGGACGTAACGAGTCGAGCCTGGCGGACGCGACCGGGCGCCTTGCTGGTGCAGGTACTGGACGGGTCGAGGCGTTGTCCGTCGATGTCCGCGACTACGCCGCGGTTGGCGGCGCGGTGGCCAAGGCGGTCGCTTCGTTCGGCGGTCTCGACATCGTGGTGAACAATGCCGGCGCCGGCACGTTCGTCAATGTCGCCGACATGACGCCCAGCCAGTGGTCAGCGATCATCGACACCAATCTGACCGGCGTGTTCAACGTGTGTCAATCCTCACTCGCTGAACTGCGGCGTCGGGGTGGCGGGTACATCATCAACATCAGCAGCCTCGCGGGGAAGAATGCGTTTGTCGGCGCAGCCGCCTACTGCGCGTCCAAGGCTGGTCTCAACTTGTTCGCGGAAGTGCTGAATCAGGAAGTTCGGCACGACAACATCAAGGTCACCACCATCGCGCCAGGGTCGGTTGCGACGGGTTTTGGCGGCGGCGACGAAACCAAGGGTGCAGACTGGAAGATCGGCCCGGCTGACATTGGCGACATGGTCGTCGACCTGCTGCAACTCGACACGCGAAGCCTGCCGAGTTACATCGAGCTTCGTCCCTCCAAGCCGCCAAAGAAGTAAGTCGGATGTCTGTCTTCGACAAGCACGCTGATGCGCTCGAGCACCACGAAACGATGATGGGACCGGCGCGAGGCCGGCTCGCTGTCGCGCTCGACCTGCTCACCGACTCCATGGCGCTGGTCGGCCAGCACGGTGTCTACTGCCGGAACGAGCGGTTCGTCGGACAGCCGAAAATGGACATCGCCCTGGTCATGGAGCAGCTGACTGACGCGAAGCAACTGGTGCAGAGCGCCATCGAACAGCTCAAGTCTCAACCAACGCGTCCTTCGAGCATTTCTTCCTGACTCGATTGCGTCTCGGTCAGCGGCTCGAGAGCCGCCG
>JBEBGB010000396.1:0-4935 GCA_040081675.1 Vicinamibacterales bacterium | reverse complement strand
CATGACCAGCCCAGAGGTATCCCGATCAATACGGTGGACGACGAACGGCCGTCGGCGTCCTTTTGAGCGGAGGTGTCCAACAAGCGCCTGCTCGACCGAGGGTGCCTCCTCTCGCCGAGGCAGCGGAACCGACAACAGCCCGGCGGGCTTGTTCACGACAATGATGGCGTCGTCTTCGTAGAGGATGGGTAACTCGTCGCCGCGGGGCGCACGCTGCGCGGTCTTGCGCGCGCTGCCTGGACGGTCCATCCAGAGGCGGACGGCGTCGCCGGGCACCAGCTTGGTGGCCCCGTCGCCAGGACTCGCCTCGCGATCGTTCAGAAAGATCTTGCCGCGTGAGAGGGCGTCCACGGCGCGGCCGCGCGATCCGAGCCTGTCTGGCGAGGCAAGAAACTTGTCGAGACGGAGCCCGTTGTCGGTGGGCTCGACCACCCACGTGTCAGGCATCAACGGTCGATCCCGCGCTGCCCAGACACAAGCACCACCACGGAGCTCACAGAGGACGAACGGAGGGCACAGCTCCTCTCTTCAATTCCTGAAGAGAACCGTGTCGTCAGTTCGTTCTCCGTGTACTCCGTGGTAGAGCCTTTCTGATCAGAGGTTGCGGAGCGACCTGATACCGGCAATCGAGAAGTCCGCAATGTGCTGCGCGAGCCGGTCAACGGACGCCGCGTCGCCAATGAAGCCAGGAACGAGCCGTTTCGACACCGGGTTGGCCGTGGCGGCATGAAACTGCGACTGGACGCTGAGCACGCAGCGCATCACTCGTTCGTCATCGAGCGGCACGCCCAGGATGTCGGCCACCAACTCGCTCACGTAACGGATGCGCGGTTCGATGACCTGCGTGATGACATCGTCCAGCGCCTCGGTCGGTTCGGCCATTTCATGCGCCATCAACTGGTGGATCCAGGGAGCGCTCTTGCTGCCGACACGCTGCAGAAACACGCGGATGAACGCACGCAGCCGCTGCTCCGCGTTGCCGCCGTCGCCGGCGGCCTCGGCCTGCTGCGAGGTCTGGCGCATGATGACCATGGCTTCGTCGATCAGCATCCGGTAGAGGCCCTGCTTGTCGCCGAAGTGGTAGTTGATAGCCGCAACGTTCGCGTTGGCCGCGCGGCAAATCTCGCGAACCGTCACGCGGCGGAATCCCTGCGCGGCAAACAGCGTGCGCGCTTCCTCGAGCAGGCGTGCCCGCGTCTCTCGATCGGGCTCGGACGTCGCCATCTTGTGCGTCGGACGTCGCCCGCTTCGAGAGCGATCCGAGCCGGCTACCGCGGGTCCCATCAGAGAGTTCTCCTGAACAGCATCGTGGCGGCGCTCATCATCACAATCGAGAAGATGACCAGGAATCCCAGGTCGTAGCTGATGGCTTCAAACCCCGTGTTCTTCAGGAGCAGACTCTTGAAGGCGTGCACGGCATAGGTGAACGGATCGACCGCCGCTATCGCCTGCATCCACGCAGGAAAGCCCTGCTGCGGATAGACCGCGCCGCTCGGGAAGTACAGCACCGTATTGAGCACGCCGAATATGGCCCGCGGCAGCAGCGGATCGGTGATGCGCACCATGATCAGGAACATCATGCTGATCAGCGCAAACGCGGTGATCGCGATCACCAACGTGAGCCGGAGGAGCCGCATCGGGTCCAGCGGATTCGGTACGCCGGCAATGATGGAGCCGATCACCATGAGAAAGACACCGGCGATGACCGCGCGAATGGTGCCCGAGATGTTGAAGCCGGCGATCAGCTCGAACTTCGTGATGGGCGTCACGAGATACCCTTCGTGCAGGCCGCGCGCCTTGTCGTCAATGAAGATGATGCCGCCGCCAATCATCACCATCATGAAGATCGACATGACGATCGAACCCGGCAACAGGTACTGGATGTAGGGCACGTAGGGGTAAACCTCGACCACCTCGAGCGACGCCTGCCCCGTGATTCGCGCCCCCGTCCTCTCCGGCGCGTTGAACGACCCGATCAGCGCCCCGACTGTGGCCCCGAGCGCGGCGGACACGAAACTGTCCGTGTTGTCCGAGATGAGCGCCACCTTCGGCTGGTTCCGACCGATGACCCGACGCGAGAAATCCGGCGGAATCGTCAGCACGCCGTTCACGACGCCGTTGCGCAGGTCGCGCAGGGCGACTCCCGGGTCCGCGTACTCGAAGAGATCCAACGTCTGGTTGCCTGATGCGACGGCGCCTGCCAGTTCGCGGATGCGTACTGCGGGCACGCCGTGGTCCTGATCGACGACGGCTACCTTCAGGTGCTTGACGTTGCCGCCAAACGCGTAGCCCAGGACGACAAGCTGCACGACGGGCATCAGGATGGCCATGATGACGAGCATCGGGCTGCGGCGGAAACGTCGCATTTCCCGCTCGATGATGGCGAGTGTTCTGTGCATGGTGGCTACCGCCTGATCGAGAAGGGGCTGTCCTGCGCGCTCGGGGCCTGCAGCGTGTCGCGAAGCGCTCGGCCCGTGTAATGAACGAAGACGTCGTCGAGCGAGGTGCTCTGGACGGCGAGCGATTCAACCGAGACGCCGTGTTCGGCAGCCGCCTGGAGCATGGCCATCGTTGTTGCGGGCCCGTTTCCAGTCGCGAGACGAAACACGTGATCGTGGCTGGTGAGGTCTTCCACCTCCGGCAGACGCCGCAGCGTTTCAGCCCAGTCGGCGGGAGGTGACGAGAAGCTGGCCTCGAGCACATTCTTGCCGGGCACAGAGGCCTTCAACTTCATTGGCGAATCGAGCGCCATCAGCTCTCCGTGGTCCACGATGGCGATGCGGTCGCACAGCTTGTCCGCTTCGTCCATGTAGTGCGTCGTGATGAGGACGGTGAGATCGCGCTCCGACTTGATGCGCTGCAACATCTCCCACACGTGGACGCGCGACACGGGATCCAGCCCCGTCGTGGGCTCGTCGAGGAAGAAGACCTTCGGCTCGTGCACCAGACCGCGTGCGATCTCCACGCGCCTGCGCATGCCGCCCGAGAGATTGCGCACCTGCTTGTCTCGCCACTGGGTCAGCTCGACCGACTCCAGCAATTCGTCGATCAGGCGTCTGCGTCGGTCGCGCGGAACTCCGTAGAGTTTCGCGTAGATCAGCAGGTTCTCCTCGACGCTCAGTTCGAGGTCGCTCGTCATCGCCTGTGGGATGACGCCAATCACCTCACGCACGTGGTCGGCTTGCTTCGCAACGTCGAAGCCGTTGATGAGCGCCGTGCCCTCGCTTGGCGGCAGGAGCGTCGTCAGCATGCGGATGAGCGTCGACTTGCCGGCACCGTTTGGCCCAAGCAACCCGAAGATCTCGCCGGCCGGCACCTGGAACGAGATGCCTTTCACGGCGGTGAAGTCGCCGAACTTCTTGACGATGTTGCGAACGTCTATGGCGAGCATGTCCTACTTCAGCGGCAGATCGACGTAGGCCGTCATGCCAACGGCGAGGCGTCGATCGGTGTTGTCGCAGCGCAGGCGAACTTCGAAGGTCTTGATGTCGCGCTTGGTACGGCTCACGTCGCGCTGGGTTGCAAAGCCCGCATCCACGCCGCGATAGAACACCGGGCACTCGAGCACCACGTCCGACGGCAGCCGAACCCGCATGCGGTCGCCAATCTTCAGGCGGTCAATGTAGGTTTCCTCGACGTCGGCGCGTACCCACAGGTCGTCCTGGTCGATCAGCGTGAAAATCGCCTGCCCTGTCGTCACGACCTCGCCAATGCGTGCCGCCCGCACGTCCACGATGCCGTCGACCGGCGCCCTGACCTCGGTGTAGGCGAGGCGCACGTCGGCTTTCGTCTGTTGCGCTGCTGCGGCCTCCTGCAGGTGTTGATTGGTGACGACCTGGCCGCGCTTCACGGCCACCTGCTCGGCGTTGGTCTTGGCGAGCGCGATCGCCGCCCGATGCGCGTCGACCTGCCGTTTGAGCGAGTCGAGGCGAGCCACCGCGGCGTCGTACGAGGTCCGCGCGGTGTCGAGTTGCTGCGCCGACGCGACGCCTTCGCGAGCCAGGCTCTGGGTGCGCTCGAAGTTGATGCGCGCGGCTTCGAGTTCGGCGACAGCAGCCGCCTGCTGCGCCTCGGTCGACGCCAGCGTCGACTCAGCCTGCCGCACCTGCTCACCCATCTGCTGCTCCTCGTACCGAAGAGCGGCTTGCGACTGCTGAATCTGCGAGGCAATGCCCTCGACGTTGTGCACGGCGTAGGCGCTTTCCGCGCGAAGTTCGTCGGGCGCGATGACAGCCACGATCTGGCCGCGTTTCACGAGGTCGCCCTCCTTCACGCGGAGATCGTCGATGCGGCCGCCAATCTGCGGGCCGACGACGACGTCATTGGTCGTGACGAGACCGGTGAGTACCAGCGCCGTAGGCGGCTGGTTGAAGTAGACGTACGCACCGGCGCCAATGGCGATGATGAGCAGGAGCGGGAGCAGTTTTTTCATGGCTGGCGGGCTCGCGGAGTGAAACACATGTATAAAACAACGGTTTGACATCTGTCAAGGTCAAGCCCGTCCGGTGCCCCGCGGGTGTGATTGGTCATTGTCGGGAACGAACGTACGACCGCTCGGCTCGAGGCTGTCGGTCGCATCGGCGAGCGCCGGAGGAGTCTCGGTGAACGCCCGGAAAGAGCGGGTCACCTGGCCGCCGCAACGGGGGGTCAGCCGACCAGGGTGTCCGGATCGGCGACCGAATAGGTGAGACTCAAGATCAGTGTCAGCGCCAGACAGCCCGCAGCGGACAGATACGGCATGGCATCGCCGTAGCGAACCAAAGCGGCGTTGCCCCAGACGGGCCCGAAGGCTCGGCCCAAGCTCTCCATTGCACCGGCCGCACCCTGAACGCGGCCCTGTTCGTCCGCGCGTCCGGCGCGGCTCACAAGCGCAGAGACGGTGGGATGTCCAAACCCGATTCCAAGCGCCAGCGGCACCAAGGCAACGCTGAACAG
>JBEBGB010001261.1:0-1182 GCA_040081675.1 Vicinamibacterales bacterium | reverse complement strand
TTCGGGTCAGCCGATTTACGCAAGGAGCTGATTGATACGATTCGGCACGAGCTCGGTCCGATCGCCGTCGTCGGCGACTTGAACTTCGTCAGCATGCTGCCGAAGACGCGCAGCGGAAAGATCATGCGGCGCGTGCTCAAGGCCGTGACCCTCGGGCGCGATCCCGGCGATATCACGACCATTGAAGACGAAGGCTCTGTCGACGAAGCCCGCGACGCCTGGCACCACATGACGGGAGAGCTGACGCACGACCGGTTCAAGGCCTTTCGTGTCTTCAACGAGGACGGAAAGATCGTCAGCCGGTTGGACGAAGTCGGATTCCCGGATCTGAGCGCCGGCACCGTCGTCATCGAGACTGCGTACTCGAGCGTGAACTACAAGGACGCACTCGCTGCCACTGGCGCCGGCAAGATCATGCGCCGCTTCCCGATGGTCGGCGGTATCGATGTGTCGGGCCGAGTCGCATCGAGCGAGGATCCACGGTTCAAGGTGGGCGATCAGGTACTCGCCACCGGATACGATCTCGGGGTCGCGCACGACGGAGGCTTCGCGCAGTTTGTCCGCGTTCCGGGCGAGTGGGTTGTTCCTCTACCGGACGGTCTCTCACTGCTCGACGTCATGGCCATCGGAACCGCGGGATTCACGGCGGCGCTCTCGGTGCTCGAACTCGAACGCAATGGCGTGAACCCGGCCAACGGTCCGGTCATCGTGACCGGATCGACTGGTGGCGTTGGCAGCATGGCGGTGCAGCTGCTTGCCGCGCGCGGCTACGCGGTGACCGCGTTGACAGGCAAAGATGCCGAGCACGACTTCCTGCGTCGGCTTGGGGCCAGCGACGTGATCTCTCGTCACACGCTGCAGATGGGGACGCGACCGCTCGAGAAGGCGACGTGGGCCGGCGCGGTCGACGCTGTGGGTGGTGAGACGCTTGCCTGGTTGACGCGCACCATGATGTACAACGGCGCGATTGCCGCGTCAGGTCTGACCGGGGGCACCGACCTCCACACAACGGTGATGCCCTTCATCCTGCGCGGCACCAAGCTGCTTGGCATCGACTCGGCGATGTGTCCCATGACCACACGCCTCGACGTCTGGCGCTTGCTGTCCTCAACACAATGGCCGGCGGGCCTCGAGACCATGACCCGGCAGATTGCGCTCGAGGAATTGCCGATGGCCTTCGAG
>JBEBGB010001260.1:0-1186 GCA_040081675.1 Vicinamibacterales bacterium | reverse complement strand
TAGCGAAGCAGATCCGTTCCGGCCTGCGCCGAAAGCCCCTCAGAGAGCGACAGATCAGCCTTGCCGGCGAGAACCTTCACATCCAGAGCGAGGGTCCCCTGCGCCACGATGTCGACGTCAGGTGAATGGAGCGACAGCGCTTCGGCAGTGACCACGTTTCTCGCGAGTGAGAACTTCGCATCGAGTCGATCGAACGAGTCGGATGCGGGCTGCGCATCCGGCGCAGGCCTGCCGAAAAAAAGAACCACCGTCCGGACGAGATTCAATCGGCGGATCGTGCCGTTGGTGATGGACGCATTCCCGTCGCCGCGCGCCGCGCTCAGCATTGCGCTGAAGTCATTGCCGCGGCCCGTAAACGTGCCGTTCCCCGAAAGCTTGCCGGTGATAGTGTCTGGAACCCCTCCGAATGCCGCAAGCTGCGCTACGTCGAGGTCGGTGATTCGAGCACTGAGTGCCACTGATGTCGCATCCCGCAGATCTACGTCCAAATCACCCTGGTAGCGGCCGCCAAATAGAACGAATGCTGTCGGCGACAGGCTAACGCGAGTGCCCTGGACGCGCACCGTTGTCGTGAACTGGCGGGCATCAATGCCCGCGGCGCTCGCGCGTTCAGCAGTCACCAGTGCCACCAGGCGTCCCTGGGCCCCGGCGGCTGGTCGCGGTCGCGGAGCCGCTTCCGGAGCAAACGCGCTGGCGAGCGCCAGCAGGTCGTCCACATCAAGGCTCTTCGCCGACGCGCGAAGCTGGGCATCCATCACAGGCTCGAAGTCAACGACGCCGTTGACGTCGATCGACGTGGCCTTGGACGATGCAGTGAAGCTGGAGATGGTCAACCGCGATCCGGCGAATGAGGAGTCAGCCGAGATCGCCACCTCGCGCCCGCGGCTCACGATGCGGATGTTTCTCAGCGCGATCGTCCGCACAGAAGCTACTGTGAGACCAGGGGCATCCGCCGCTGAAGCAGGAGCACCGCCCGCCGTTGCGTCCGCCGCCATCGGGACCTCGAACGGAAGCGGCATCTCGATCCGACTATCTGAGACAGTGATCTCGGCATCCTCGACGCGGCGGGAAAGCAGCGCGCGCACATCCGTCGAGACCTGCACGGCCGCGAGGATCAGTCTCGCCGGTTCCCCGACGCGCACGTCCTGGAGACGGACACCGATGCGCGGAAACAGTTGCGCATCCG
>JBEBGB010001259.1:0-1186 GCA_040081675.1 Vicinamibacterales bacterium | reverse complement strand
TGACGCACTTCCCAACTGCGCCGACACCGCATCACGACGCGCCGGCGCTCCACCGATGACGCAGCGGCCTATGCCCATGTACATCGCTGAGCGGACGACCAGGCATACGCCAACCAACGCATAGGCAGCAGTACTGACAGCAGGAGTCACGAAAGCAAGACCGACGAGCACGGCGTACAGACTGTTCACGATGATGTACATCCTGAACTGCGTCCGGTAGATCACGTCCGTAAAGGACGCGGACGCCAGCCCAGGATTTCTCCGCAGGTAGAGCACCATCACGAACCCATTCACGTTCGCCAGAATCAGGTTGCATCCGTAGATGACGACCGGAAGGGTCTCGTACGGGTAGCGCCCCATCATCATCGTCGGAAATGGCAGGAAACTGATGAACAGGAGGAAGAGGATGTTCAGCCACAGCAGAACACCGTCGACTTCGTGGACAAGCGTCATCGAGTGGTGGTGGAACACCCAGTACATCCCGATGAGCCCGAAGCTGAGGACGTAGGCACCGATGGACGGCAGCAGGTTCCTGAGCGCCGACGGCAGTTCGGCCGCACTCACATCCGGCAATTTCAGGTCGAGAATCAGCAGCGTGATGACGATGGCGAAGACACCGTCGGTGAAGGCTTCGACGCGGTTCTTCTTCATGCGGAGGGTATCCTACCCTGCGCAGGCCTATGGCAAGCGCGGTCGTACAGCAACGAGGAAGACGGGCGTTGTCGAGTTCAGGCGACACGGGACCGCGTTGCGGCGCCGCGCCAAGGGGAGCGGCGTCGCGTCAGGCGTCGAGAGCGGTCTCCATGTGCCGAAGGCAAGCGGCGACCTGGGTCGTGCCATCGACGACGTAGCGCGCGCGTGTGGGGCGGCTGGGCGCCACGAGTACCGCCACTCCCCGCTTGACGGCGGCGAATGCGGGTTCGTCGGACAGGTCGTCGCCGAAGTACAGCGGCATGGCGTCGCGCCAGTGTGGCTGCGCCAGGAGGCGGCGAACGACGGTGCCCTTGTCTCCGACTTCGCTCGGCACCACTTCGACATCGCGCAGGTTTTCGAGCATGCCCAGTCTCGGCCGCTGCGCTCGCACGAGCGTGCGGAGTTCGCGGCGGATGCGTTCTGCAACACCGGGCGGCGCGTCGCGCAGATGAACCGCAAGGCTGATTTCCTTGTCCTCCAACCAGACACCGGG
>JBEBGB010000395.1:0-4960 GCA_040081675.1 Vicinamibacterales bacterium | reverse complement strand
GCCCCACCCCGAATACGTGCCGTCGCGGTAGAAACCGCGCGGAGTGGGATGAGCGGCAAGGACCTGTCGCGCCCGTGTCGTTCGCTCGTAGCCGACCAGGTAGGCGGCCACGGCAATCGCGACGCCGATCGTCAGTCGTGCGGCTGCAGCTCGCGTCAGATTCACGAACGGGATTCGGTGCAGAGGGTGTGCCGTACCCGCGATTATAGGTGCGCAGTCACGACGCCTGCCGCGTCATGCTGGGCGGATATGTGGCAGTGATCGATCTCAGAGGCCTTATAAAGGCGGGCGTCCTGCCCATATAATCCGTTTCGCATCATGGTCAACGCTGCTCGAAACGGGTCACACTTCGAGGCCGAATTCGGCCCGCTGGAACTCCGCGTGCTCGAGACCCTCTGGATCAGAGCCGAGCCAGCCTGTGTGCGCGACATCCAACCGATGTTCCCCGGCGTGGCCTACACCACGCTGATGACCACGCTCGACCGACTGTTCCGAAAGCGGATCCTCGCGCGGGAGAAGACGGGTCGGGCGTACTTCTACCAGGCGGCATGGACGCGCGACCAGTTGCAATCGCAGTTGGCCGGATCAGCGCTCGCGAGATTCCTCCCGGGAGAACTGTCGACCGTGCGGCCGATTCTCTCGATGTTCGTCGATGAAGTGGGCCGGCGCGATCGTGGACTGCTGGATGAACTCGAGGCCCTGGTCCGCGACAGGCGCGACGCGCTCGAGAAGGAGAAGGAGACACCATGAGCCACCTGCCCATCCTTTCGTTGGTTGTCCTCGCAGCCTATGCCGTGTCGACGACCGCGTTCTCCGCCGCCGCCGCGCTCGTCTGGCGCGCCGGGCTCATCGAGCGCGATCACCCATCGGCCGGCGCCAGAGCGAAGCGGCTCGCGCGGCTTCGCGCATTTCCGTGCGTTGCAGGCGTGATCGTCACCACCGTGATAATCACACCAAGCTTCCTGACGCATGAACCGCCGCGCGCGTCCGAAGAGGTCGGGCCCCTGCTGTTCGCCCTCGCAGCGCTCGGAGCCGCACTGCTCGTGTCCGCCTTCGTCATCGCCGGTCGCGCGGCCCTGGCCACGTGGCAGCTCGAGCGCGCCTGGCTACGCTCGGCGTCCGCGATTGAGCTCACGCCGCCCGCAGGCATCCCGGCTTACGCGGTCGACACACCCGCCCCAATCGTGGCTCTCATCGGCGTATTCCGGCCAAAGCTCATCGCCGCCCGCTCGGTGATCAACGTGTGCAGCGAACAGGAACTGCGGCGCATCGTCGCGCACGAATGCGGTCACCTGCGGGCACGCGACAATCTCAAGCGATGGCTGATGGTGTCAGCGCCCGACGTTCTGAGATGGACGGCGCCGCACCGCGAAATCGGGGCCGTATGGAGCGACGCGGCCGAAGACGCAGCCGACGACGCCGCGACATCGGGCGATGCGCGGGCGCGTGCGGACCTCGCGGCGCTGCTTGTGAAGATCGCAGGCCTCGCGGCGCCCACGACCCTCACCGTGGCCACGCTGAGTCCCTTTGTCGCACACGACGGACTGGCTCGGCGCGTCCGCCGCCTGCTGGACGATGATGCGCAACCTGTCCGTTCCGTCTGGCCGGTCGTGGCCCGAGTAGCCTGCCTGTTTGCGACGGTCTTGGTGCTTGCCTTCCTCACCAGCGCCGGCGCACTCAAATCGGTGCACGAAGTCGTCGAGACGGTCGTCGCCTGGCGCGCCTAAGCTCCGTTTCGTAATAACGGTGTCGTATTCGGGCGTTGGGGGCCCGGATCGCAAGGCGTGAGGAGGGGACGCCGGGAGCATTTGACCGACGTGCAACGGGCGAGGGCCGAGGCCCGACGGGTGTTTCCCAACCCGTCGTGCTGGGAGGAGGGATGCTCAGGCGGCCGATGCGTTGGCGTATTTGCGACGGACTGCCCGAACCTGCCCCACATTCGCGGGTTTCTGAGTACGAACACTGGTAGTAGTACGGGAGTGTTCGTACTGTCTCAGGCATATGACAGCTCTCAGGATCCTGGTGTCGGTGTTCTTCCTGCTCTCCGCAGAACTTGTCGAAGGTGCCCCATTCAGCGGCGGCGTGAAGGACGAGTCGGGTGCCGTCGTGGCCAATGCGACGGTGACGGTCATGACCGCCAGGAACACCATCGTGGCGACCGCGACCACCGACACATCGGGCGCCTTTACGATTCCCGCGCTCGAGCCCGGAACGTACCTGGTGCGGGCGCAGGCCCGCGGCTTTGCCACCCGCGATGTGGTCCTCACTTACTCCAGCGCCTCAACTCCGCTGACCATCATCCTGGGCGTCGCCAGGTTCGAAGAAACCGTTTCCGTCACCGCAACTCCCGGAACGGCTGAGGATCGCAACAAGTCCCTCCAGAACGTCTCCATCATCGGCCGCGACGAAATCGACCTGAGAGCCAGGACCGGGGTCGCGCAGGCCATCGTCGAGGAGTCGGGCGTGCATCTCCAGCAGACGAGCCCGACGATGGCTGGCATCTTCGTGCGTGGGCTCACGGGCAACAAGGTCAACGTGTTCGTGGACGGCGTGCGGTACTCGAACGGCGCGCAGCGCGGTGGCGTGAACACGTTTCTCAACCTGATCGACCAGGAGGCAGTCGATCGAATCGAAGTCATCCATGGTCCCAATAGCGCCGAGTATGGAAGCGACGCGCTGGGCGGCAGCGTGCAGTTCCTGTTGCGGACACCCGTGCTGGCGACCAGCGGCACGCGTGTGGGCGGCGAAATCGGGTTCGGCGGACAGACCGCCCATCAGGGCGGCGGTGGCAACGCGGCGATCTCGGTCGGCACGCAGAAATTCGGCCTCTTCGCAACCGGTGCCGGACGCAAGATCGGACTGATCCGCACCGGCGGCGGCATCGATTCACACGCCGCTGCCACGCGTTTTCTCGGCGTGCCCTCGAACGCCGTCATGGACGAGCGGTTGCCAGACACCGGCTTCCAGCAGATGGCAGGCATGGTGAAAACCAACTGGACGCCCACGCCGCGCATTCAGTTCGTTACCTCGTACATGGCCACGCGCCAGGACAAAGGGGACCGTTACGACCAGTTGCTCGGCGGCGACGGCAATCTCATCTCCGAACTGAACGACATGCGTCTCGACATGTTCTACGCGCGCCTCGAGCGGAACGGCCTTGGCTGGTTCGACGACGGCACTGTGACGTACTCGGTCAACAGTCAGCGGGAGGAGCGCGTGAACCAGGGCGGCCAGGGGAGCCGCACCGCGACGATCGGCCACGAGCCTGAGCGCACGACGTCGAACGCCCTGACGGGATCGGTGGCGAAGTTCCTGTCCTCCCGCCAGACTTTGCAGATCGGCGGCGACGTGCAGATGGAGACGCTCGTCTCGGATGCGTTCAACGTCAATCCCACGACGGGCGCGGTCTCCGCCAGGCGGCCTCGCGTGCCGAGCAACGCCTCCTTCACGCAGGGTGGTGCATTTGCCGAAACCACGCTCGCGGTGAACGACAGGGTCCGGGTGATCGGTGCGTTGCGCCTGGGCAGTGTCTCCTACTCGGCACACGCGGCCGATGCGCCGGTGGTAAGTGGCAAGCCCCTCTGGCCGGATGACTCGTTCAGCACCAACAGCGCGACGTTTCGGGCCGGCGTGGTGGTGTCGCCCTCCGATCCCTGGACGCTCGTGGTGAACGCCAGCCGCGGTTTCCGTGCACCGCACATGACCGACCTCGGCACGTTGGGCCTCACCGGTTCGGGTTTCGAGGTGTCTGCTCCTGATGTTGCGGGCCGGAACGCCACGGTCGGCACCACGGCCGACGCGACCGCCGTTTCCACGGGCGACTCGGTTGTGCAGCTCGTGCCGGAGTCCAGCGTGAACGTCGACGGCAGCGTTCGTTACAGCGGGAGCCGAGCTAGCGCGTCGTTCACTGTGTTTGTGAATCACATCTACGACAACATCCAGAAGCAGACGCTGATTCTCCCGGCGGGAGCCGTGGGGACCACGCTGGGCACGGAGGTCATCACGGCACAGAATGCCAATGGCAACGTGTTCGTCGCCGCTGCGACCAACCCGGTGCTGGTGCGCGCCAACTTCGACAACGCCCGTAGCTGGGGCTTCGAACACCAGGGGCGTTTCAATATCACGCCCTCGCTGCGCCTCCAGACGGTGTTCACCTACTACAACATGAGAGACACGAAGACGGGCCTTGCGCCCAACATCGAGGGCGGCACCCCCGCGCCCGATGGCTACGTGATGCTGCAGTACACACCCGCGCGCGGGCGCTGGTGGGTGCAGCCGTACCTGCACGCAGCGGCCGAGCAGTCGCATCTGTCGTCACTGGACCTCAGCGATCGCCGGACGGCCGCGCCCCGCACACGGACGAACATGCGCACGTTCTTCCTGAACGGCGCCGCCAACCGCGGCTGGGTGGGCGCAGGTCCGGATGGCGCCATGGGAACGGCAGATGACGTCCTCAACGCGACGGGCGAGACCATCGCGCAGATTCAGGATCGCGTGCTCGGCGCGGGCGTCAACTCCGGTGTGCTCTTCTCGGCCGTTCCAAGCTATGTGGTCGTTGGCGTGCGTGGGGGGCTTCGACTGGGTCCGCATCAACTTCTCATCGACGTCGAGAACCTGGGCGACAAGAACTATCGCGGGATCTCGTGGGGCATCGACGCGCCGGGGCGCGGGATCAGCGTCCGCTACGTCGCCCGATTCTAGGTAACCTTCGGAACAGGCACGCCGATTCTGATCGAACGTCACGGCTGCGCGCGACGGGACAAACTCGCGTCCTGAACGGGAACAGGACATGAGCCACCATGCCGAATGGCTGGGCCCCAGCCGGACGAGCTCATCGGACAGCCTATAGAATAGTGTCCACCGATGAGGCGCTCCTGTCTTGCGATTGACGCCGCGCGTGCCTGGCTCTCCGCGCTGAGCCTCGGCGTCGATGTGATGGCGCCCGCCATCGTCCGCGCGG
>JBEBGB010001258.1:0-1188 GCA_040081675.1 Vicinamibacterales bacterium | reverse complement strand
CCCAGGTAGGTGATGTCGTTGCGCTCGAGCGACGCGTCGAGCGGCCAGCTCGAGTCGTAGAGCAGCCAGCCTCCGGGCCGGATCTCCGCGACATCCTTCGCGAGCGTTGCGGCGTTGAAGGCCAGCATGAGATCGAAGTTCGGAGTGCGCGCCGTGTAGCCGTCCTTGCTGACTCGAATTTCGTACCAGGTCGGCAGGCCCTGGATATTGGACGGGAAGACGTTCTTGCCTGTGACGGGAACGCCCATGCGAAAGATGGCCTGCATGATCAGGCCGTTCGCGGACGCCGAGCCCGTGCCGTTGGCGGTGGCAATCTTGAAAGCGAAATCGTTGACGCGGTTCATGCGGTCCTCAGCGAGTTGATCCGGCGCCTGCCGGTTCGTTCACAGGCGCTCCGGCGAGCGGAATCGTGACGGCGAACTTTCGCATGTCCCACGCGTAGGTTGGACAGCGCTCGGCACACAGCCCGCAGTGCACGCACACGTTCTCGTCCTTCACCATCAGCCGCTTGGTCTGCTTCAGAGGGCCCGAGGCGAAGACCGGCTGGTCGGTATTCAGCGCAGGTGCGGTCAGGCGCCCTCGAAGGTCGAGTTCCTCTCCGTCCGGCGCAATGGTCAGGCAGTCCGTTGGGCAGATATCGATGCAGGCATCGCACTCGATGCACAGCGAGTCGGTAAAGTGCGTCTGCACATCGCAGTTGAGGCATCGCTCGACCTCGGCAGCCGTCTGCTCGGGAGTGAAGCCGACCTCCACCTCGGTGGTCATCTTGGCGAAGCGCTCTTTCAGCTCCACGTGGACCATCTTCTGGCGCCCAACGGTCGCGTAGTTGTTGCTGTAGGACCACTGGTGCAGGCCCATGCGCGTACTGTCCAACTGCATGCTGGGCCGGGGTCGCTCGGTCACCGGAATGCTCTGGCAGTAGTTGTGGATCGAGATGGCCGCCTGATGGCCCTGTTCAACGGCCCAGATGATGTTCTGTGGACCGAACGCCGCATCACCGCCGAAGAACACGCCGGGCCTGGTCGACATGAAGGTCGTCTTGTCGACGACCGGCATGTCCCACTTGCCGAACTCGAGGCCGATGTTCCGTTCAATGAAAGGGAAGGCGTTGTCCTGACCGATGGCGAGCACCACGGTGTCGCAGGGCATGATTTCGCGCCCGGTCACCTGCTGCTGGAGCTTGCCGTC
>JBEBGB010000394.1:0-4968 GCA_040081675.1 Vicinamibacterales bacterium | reverse complement strand
CGTTCCCGAGACAGGCCACCACACCGCGTCGGCACCGATCCGATCGGGGTACTCGGGATCGCGCCCCTCGGTGAATCGTTGATTCGCCTGAATCGCGTCGGCCGAATACACCGTCTCGCGGCGGTTGTCGATCGCCACCTTCATCCGGTCGCGCAAGAAGAAGAACGCGTACTCACCGTAGTCGAAATGCGGAACCAGACGCGTGGCGCTCGTTGTTCGCAGGAACTCGACTGCGGATGGCTCCGGCGCCCGCCACTCGGGCAAGGGCGGAAAGCAATCGGCCGTCGGACGCAGCATGATCACCCCCCATGCGAACGCCGATGCGATCAGTCCGCCCGCCACTCCACGTCTCAGCGCAGTCCAGCGGACCACAGGCATGTCGGTGAGCTGGGGCAGCGTCGCCAGCTGCAGCGCGCTGGTCACGGCAGCAAGTGCGGACAGCCGCCGGGAGTTCGCCGCTGCCGCGAGCGTGACAGCCATCCAAACCCACCCTCGAACCGGCCCTGGCGCAAGGCGGCGCCACAGAAAGGCGGTGAAGCCTGCAACGGCGAGCCATATGACGAGCGCTTCTGGCCCGGCCGCGATCCGCCAGATCGGTTGCCACTCGGTGACATCGGCCCATCCACGCATCGCTGCGTCAGCAATCGCGAACCAGAGATGAAGTCCGTAGGGATTCAGCAGCGTCGCCGCCGCACTCAATCCGGTGATGAGGACGGCCTTGCGCGTCGGGTGCATCGCTGTGTGGACGGCGAGAGCTGCCAGGCCGAACACCCAGCCCCCGTGCACGTTCGCCCACAGCACAAAGAGAAGAGGCAACCACCAGGCGTCGATGTGGGACAGCAACGCTGCGTACAGTGCCAGCGTCGCCATCTGCGGCCGAAGGCTCCGCCACTGGCCGATGCATGCGATGCCCACCACGCATAGCGTCAATGTCCGCACCCAGCCAGGCGCTCGATCTGACGCGCGATGGACGTACCACAGCACGGCACCTACCAGCGCCACCTTCAGGACGACAAGTGTGCGGAGTCCGCCGGCGCGGTACGCAGTCGCGACGATGACATCCCACAGCCACTCGTGGTTGATCCAGGGCTGGTCGTGCGTGAAGCTGTACGGATCGACGCGGAGCAGGTGACCCGCACTCAGCGTGTCGAGGCCGATCGCCATGTGGCCCCAGATGTCGCTGTCTGTGTATCCAGCCGCGCTCTGGCCAACGATGAGGATGATCAGTGTGAAGCGCGTCAGCCTGTCGACAAACTCTCGGTCCGCCCGGTCCAGCGGTTGCGGCGTGCCCATCGAATGAGTGATGTTACGTCAGGCAGCCTGCGCAGGCTTTGCGCTGGAACATCGCAGGAGCAACGCCGTAAGGCTAGTACGCCCTGACGTCAGCCGCGTCCACTTCGACCGAGACTGCTTGTCCGATTAGATCCACCGACAGCACCAGCCGCGCCCGCGGGCCATCCTTCCGCATCAGACGTCCGACGACACCCTTGAGTGGTCCGTGCATCACTTCGACGAGCTGACCTTCGTGCAGCAGTGGACACGGGTCGTATTGCAGCTCGCTGCCAACGAGACGGCGAATGCTGTCGATTTCAACGGAGGGTATGGGTGCGGGTTTTCCATCGAACGAGATGATGGTCACGACGCCCGTGCACTTGAGAATGGCCAGCGGATTGTCGGGATCGAAGCGGGCAAAGCAGTAGCCAGGAAAGAGCGGCCAGTCGATCTTCTTCTTGCGGTCCTTCCACCGACTCCAGCGCGTGACCGTGGGCAGGAACACTTCGACCTTGCGCTTCTCGAGCTGTTCGCACACGACTTGCTCGTGGCGCGAACGCGTCCAGATCGCGAACCAGTCGGACGCGTCCGTCGCTGGGTCTCCCGAAAGAGGGTCTGGGGTCACGCGGCTGTCTGAACGCGTCAGATCTCGGTGCGCGGCGCGGTCAGGCCCTGGTCGTATGCCTTCTTCACATCGTCGCTCTTCCACTCGATGATGGCCTGCGCACGCAGCTTCTTCAGATACTTCTCGAACTCGTCGCGACGCTTGTCGGTGAAGACGCGGTTCGAGATGTCCTCGCGCGCCTGGTCGAACGACTTGGTGTCGGATGCTGTTGCACTTTCGAGCTTCAGAATCTGGTAGCCCTTTGGGCCGCGAAGCGGTTCGGTGATGTCTCCGGCTTTCATCGGCTCGATCAGCTTCTGAACTTCCGGAGCCAGGTCGGTGACGCTCAAGGGGCCAATGAGACCCGCGTTGGCACGAGACGGCGCGTCCGACATGTCGGCTGCGAGTTTCTCGAAACTCTCGCCGGTGAGCGCGCGCTGACGAATGGTGGTGATCTTCGCTTTCGCTTCCTCGTCACGCCCGACATTGACACTCTGCCCATCGCCTGGAACGTTGACCTGAATCTCGCGGAGCGTGATGGTTCGCGGCGAGGTGAACTCGCCCAAATGCGTGTCGTAGTACTTGCGGGCTTCCTCGTCGTTCACCGCGATCTTGCCCATCACTTCGTTCTGCTGGACTCTCGACACGATCATCTGACGCTCGAGGCTCTTTCGCAGATCGGACAAGGTCATGTTCTCGGCCTTGAGCGCCGCCTGGAACTGCTCGTCCGATTCGATCTTGTTGTCCTTCTTGATGTTGTCGAGCACGCTCTGGAACTGCTCGTTGTTCATCTGGTAACCGAGCTCTCGACCGCGTTGGACGAGCAGCATCTCGTCGACGGCGTTGACCATGAGCTGCGGGGTCACCTGGTCGAGCATTTGACGAAGCTGTGCGTCAGATGGGTTGGCCTTCGGGTCGACCTGCTGACCCATCTGGCGCAAGGCCGCAACCTGGCGATTTTCGAGCTCGGTCTTGGTGAGAATCTCGCCGTTCACCTTGACGATGATCTGCTCGATGATCTCGCCGCGCAGAACTCCACCGCCGAGCGCGCACAGCCCGACGACTAACGCCGAACGAAGAAATGTTCTGTATTTCATTGGCATCTCGGATCTTATCATCCAGCCGTCGCTGCCAGTCGCGGGCTCCCAGCCACCCCGTTGCGCCTGTTCCAGACCCGCCTCAGCAGGCTTGATCACCCCAACATTTCGCTCAAGAGTGCGCCGACGCGCTCGAAGACGCCGCCAGGCGCCCTGGGGTCGTCTGGCTTCGCTTTCAGAATCTCGGCCTTCGTGAATCCAGAACGCACTTCGCCGGCGGTGGCCCGAGCGGTCCACCAGCTTGGCGCGATCTCTGGACGCTTCTTGCGGGCGTCGGTGCGGGGCCGAACCTCTGATCTGCCCCCGTGAGCGGTGCCAAGTCCTTGCTTCCCACCGGCAGCACCCTGCCCTGGCCTCTGCTCCCCTGGTGGCGTCTGCGCCTTCGTTGTTCCCGCTCCCGTGTTACCGGTCGTCTGCCCATCGAGCGACAGCCTGAGACCGGAGGGCGGCAAGATGGTCAGATCCTGCCGTTGACGAACCAACATGACCATTCGTCCAGGATCGACCTTCGACCTCGAACCGAACTTTAAGACGACGGTACGGCTCTCGCGGTCGATGGAATCGACGCCAAGTTGGTCGGCCATGACGCGGATTCGTCCGTAGTCGGCCAGGTTCAGGACGGAGGTGGGCAACGGACCGTACCGGTCGGCTGCCTCCTCGAGTATCTGGTCGATCTCCTCGTCGCGACGTGCAGAGGCGACCCGGCGATACAGCGTGAGCCGCTGGTTCGTGTCTGGAATGTAGCTGTCGTCAATGCGCAGGTCGACTCGCAAATTGACGTTCGCGCGAACATCGTCTTCGATGTCTTCGCCCTTCAGCTCGCGCACCGTCTCTTCGAGCAGCTTCATGTACATCTCGAAGCCGACCGCCTCGATCTGTCCGCTCTGCTCCCCGCCGAGGAGGTTGCCAGCTCCGCGAATCTCGAGGTCCAGTGCTGCGACGCGGAAGCCGCTGCCCAAATCGCTGAACTCTTTCATCGCGGCGAGTCGCTTCTTCGCCACGGGCGTCAGCGTGTCTTCGGGCGGAATGAGCAAGTACGCGTACGCCGGACGATCGGAGCGACCCACGCGGCCCCTGAGCTGGTACAGCTGCGAGAGGCCGTAGCGGTCCGCTCGATTGATGATCATCGTGTTGGCGTTCGGAATGTCCAGCCCGTTCTCGACGATGGTCGTGGCCAGCAGCACGTCGAACTTCCGAGCGACAAAGTCGAGCATCGCGCGCTCGAGCGCTTCTTCGTCCATCTGCCCATGTCCGACGACGATGCGCGCTTCCGGCACCAGGCGGCGCAGCAAGTCGCCGATCGAGTAGATCGACTCCACGCGGTTGTGGAC
The DNA here is from genome assembly GCA_040081675.1 of Vicinamibacterales bacterium. Taxonomy (GTDB): domain Bacteria; phylum Acidobacteriota; class Vicinamibacteria; order Vicinamibacterales; family CAVVIG01; genus CAVVIG01. The sequence goes on along the minus strand of JBEBGB010000394.1, from coordinate 664 downwards.
GAAGTAGACCTGTCCGCCGCGTTCGAGTTCGTGGCGGATGGCGCGTCCGATCACTTGCTGGTCGAACTTCAAGACATTGGTCTGAATCGACAGCCGGTCTTTCGGGGGCGTCTCGATCACCGACATGTCGCGGATACCAACCAGTGACATGTTGAGCGTGCGCGGAATCGGCGTCGCGCTCATCGTCAGCACGTCGACCTTGCGACGCAGCTGTTTGATCTTCTCCTTGTGGGCCACGCCGAATCGCTGCTCTTCGTCGACCACAAGCAGGCCGAGATCCTTGAACACCACGTCCTTCGACAACAGCCGATGAGTGCCGACGATGACGTCGAGCTTTCCGACCGCGAGGTTGGCGAGCGTCTCCTTCTGTTCCTGCTTCGAGCGGAAGCGGCTCACCATGTCGATGGTGACGGGGAAACCGCTGAACCGTTCGCGCAGCGTCTTCTCGTGTTGAAAGGCAAGGATGGTGGTCGGCGCGAGGACGGCAACCTGCTTGCCGTCCATCACGGCCTTGAACGCCGCCCGCATCGCCACTTCGGTCTTGCCGTAGCCAACGTCGCCGCAGAGCAGGCGGTCCATCGGCGTGGTGGACTCGAGGTCTCTCTTGATGTCCGCGACGGCCGACTTCTGGTCGACGGTCAGGTCGTACGGAAAGGCGTCCTCG
>JBEBGB010000393.1:0-4970 GCA_040081675.1 Vicinamibacterales bacterium | reverse complement strand
CACGCTGACAGGACGCCGCGTCAGCCAGGCGCCGAGCGCTGCAATCGCCGCCCAGGCGTTGGCCTGCACTTCCTTGCCGCCAAAGGCGCCGCCCATGCGCAGACACTCGACAGTGACCGCATGTCGCGGCTGGCCAAGCACACGCGCGACAACTTCCTGCGTTTCGGCGGGATGCTGCGTCGACGAGTGCACCATCATGGCGCCGCTCTCGTCGATCCACGCAAGCGAGGCCTGCGTCTCCAGATAGAAGTGTTCCTGGCCGCCCATCATCAGTTCGCCGTCGAAGCGGAGGTCGCAAGTCTCGAGCGCTGACATGTCGCCATCCGCCAGACGAATCGGTTCACTGAGGAAGCTCTGTTCCTCGATCGCCTGCTCGATGGTGAGCACGGCCGGCAGTACCGCGTACCGCACCTCGACTCGCCGGGCGCCGCGTTGCGCCGCGTCGAGCGAGTCCCCGAGCACCCACACCACGGGCTGCCCGTGGTACATCACCTCCTGCGGAAACAGTGGTTCATCGTGGCGATTGCTGCCGGAGTCGCCCTCCCCAGGGACGTCCGCGCCGCTCAGCACCCGAACGACGCCGGGTTCCTCGTGCGCGGCGTCAACCGCGATCGAGGTCACGAGCGCATGGGCGTGCGGTGCGCACACCGGCCACGCGTGGAGCAGATGCGGAAAGCGCGGCACCAAGTCGCTGGTGTAGAGCGCCCCACCAGACACATGGCCATGGGCGCTTTCATGTGGCACGGCTCGGCGGGCCGTGGTCATTGCCGCCCGTCCCACAGGAACTTCGCCACGAGGCTCTTCGACACCTCCAAGCGATAGCGACTGGAGCCGCGGTGATCGCCGATCGGCGTCAGCACGCGCTCGAGAACGCCCTGCACTCGCTCGACTGCCGCGTCGTTCCACGGCAAGTGCATCGCAGCCGTCTCGGCCTCGTGCACGCGGATCGGCGTCGCGGCCACACCCCCAAAGGCGAACCGCGCGCGTCGCACGGTGCCCGACTCTTCGTCTATGGCCATCGCGGCGGCCACAGTGCTGATGTCGTCCAGGCGCCGCTTCGCAATCTTGTAGAAACGGACAAGAGCAGGCAGAGGCTTGGGGATCTCGATCGCCACAATCAACGCCGATGGCGCGAGGGCCGTACGGCGATATCCGATGAAAAACGACGACAACGGAATCACCCGTCGTCCGTCAGGGCCGGCGGTGTGCACGACCGCATCGAGTGCAAGAAGCAGCGGCGCGCTGTCGCCGATTGGCGACGCCGTCGCCAGGTTTCCGCCAAGCGTTGCGCGATTGCGGATCAGGGGTGACGCGAACAATTCCAACCACTCGTGAATGACGGGGGGTGCAGCGCGCCAACAACGCGCGATGTCGGCCAGAGGGAGGCCCGCACCCAGCCACACCGAGTCCTGCGTCTCGCGATACTCGCGCAGCTCGTCGATCGCCTCGAGGCTGACCAGGTGCGGCCATCGCGCAGCCTTCAGATTCGCTTCGACACCCAGGTCGGTGCTGCCAGCAATGAGCGTGGTATCTGGAGTACGAGCGAGCAGAGTCACGCACGCGTCGACCGTCGTTGGACGGGAGAACGCTGGAGTCTCGACACCGCCAAGCCGCGGGGCTGGCCTATCGAGGCGGTCGCGCCGCGGTCCTGGCGGTGCAGGGCCGAGCGAGAGCGCCGCGTCACGGATGGGACGATAGCCGGTGCATCGACACAGATTTCCGGCCATGGAGAGCGGATCGCAGGCTCCTTGTCGGCCGGGCCTGTACTGCTCGGCGAAGAGGCTCATGACAAACCCCGGCGTGCAGTAGCCACACTGCGAGCCGCCTGCTGCTGCCATCACTTGCTGCGCTGGTGCCAGCACACCTCCGTCCGCGAGCGACTCGACCGTGTAGATCTCGTGGCCATCTGCAAGCGGTAGTGGCAACAGGCAACTGTTGACGACTTTGTACGCGCTCGTGCTCTCGGTCGCTGCGCCAACCAAGGCGACAGCGCAAGCGCCGCATTCGCCTTCTGCGCAGCCCTCCTTCGCGCCCGTCAAACCTATGGAGCGAATGTAATCGAGAAGAGACAACCCAGGAGCAGGGCTGGGCACGAGGACCGTGCGGCCATTGAGAAGGAATTCGATCGGTCGAACGGCTTCCGCACGGGTCATGCTGGTCTTGGATCATTGTGCGCCATCTTCCGACGCCGGACCCGTCGATTTGCCGCCAGCGCGCCGTCAGTCAGATGGCTCGAGACTCTCGACGTGCGCCTTCGATGCGCCTTTTACCGCATCAGTCGGAATCTTGCGGTCGAATGTCACGAGCACTCCCTTGTGCTTCACGGCTAGACCCAAAAGATAGATGTCAGTCAACTGTTGATGACCGAGCAACACCTTGTGGTCGAACACGGTGGCGTCCAGGAGGCTGATGTCGTCCGGCCAGAACGAGTGACGGCCGCTCGCCGTGAATGTCCGCAGCCCTTCCGCCAGCACACGGACGCTGACCGGCTGGCGCGTTCTGGCAAGAGCTGCAGCTGTTCGAACGAATCCGTTCTGAGTAAGCGGACAGGTGGCCCACCCACGTGACCGGTTGTCCGCGAACCAATCGTGCGCAACGTCGTGGTGAATGTGATCGGGATCGAACAATGCGATGAGGACGTTGACGTCCAGCAGGGAGACGCGGCCGGGCATCAGACCTGATCCAGAGCGTCCTCGACCATTTGCGGCGTGACGATGCGCCCAGGCTCCGACGGGAGCAGCGGCACGCCGTTTCGCACCATGACCGTCGGCTTGTCGGCGGCCAGCGCCTTGCGCACGAGTTCGGAGATGACTTGACCAGCGGTCTGTGCTCTGTGGGCGGCAAGCGCCTTCGCCGCAAACAGCACGTCGGCGTCGAGGTCGAGCGTGGTCCGCATGACATCAGCATCACGCATCACGCATCAGATGTCAACAATGACCTGACAGAGACTCGCTGCCCAGACCAGACGTCTTCGGACCTCATGAGAGCCGTCAACTCGGGGATTCGCCGGGCGGGGCCACGCGTTCGGCCATGTGACGGACGCGACGCTCAGCGCTTGCGGTCGCGCTCCTCGGCTCTCGCGCCGCGCAGAATTCCCTCGAGGCCGTAGTTCGCCTCGTGACAGGCATACTCGAAGATAGGCTCGTCGATGCGAGCCATGGGTAACTCGATAGTGAACGGCTTGGTGAACGTGGTCGGGTCCGTCACGGTGAACCGATAGTCGAGTGAATCCGGTCCTGTGCGACGAAAGCGTTCGACGACGCGAAGGTGTTCAGCGGAGCCCGGGCAGCAGTAATAGGAATTGAAGCCAGAGAGCGGGTGGTAGTTCGTGGTCTCGACGACGAGCGTGTCGCCTTCCCAATGACCTCGTGCGTCTCCCAGCCACTCTTTCACTGTCGATGGCAGATGCGGCCGGCCATCGAGCGGAATGATCCGCGTCTCGTGAATCATCTCCTGCATGATGGCGACGTGCGTGGGCGTCTGCACGATCTGGAAATTGTTGTTGTAGCCACCTGGCAGCTTCGGAGCGCCGCGCGTGATGCAACGCTCGGCGAGGTTGCGGTCTTCAGGACCGTCGGTCACACCACGCAGTCGCGCAGTAATCGCAGCCGCACGACGCTGCCCTTCTGGCGTCAGCGCTGGAATGCGTCCGTCAGGAGGATCGACGATGAGTGAGGTGCGTCGTGACCCGACCGTCTTCCCGCGCTCCCACCACACCTGGTTGTACGCGGCGTCCACATCCTGCGCGGCGTCGGTCGGCCGCTGGTCGTACCGCTCGGCCGCCGCGGCGTCAAGACGGCGCACCTCTTCGGGAGTCAGGAACTCGCGTCCCGCGAACTCACGCGGCCGCTCGAGCGGCGTAATCGTCGAATTGTTCCAGGTACCCTGCAGATCAGGGTGCCCCCACGAGGTGTGCGGCACAGGCTTCGCCTGGCCGGCGAGATGAACGGAACCAACAGCAGCTAGCGCGACGACAACGACGGCGAGGGTGAGCGACGTCCGCACTCGCATGATTCCTCCTCACTGGGATGCGCCGCGGATGGTACCACTTCGGACACGGATTGCTGCGGGTGAGACGCCAGGCCATCAATGCAATGGCCCGGCGCCCCGTTTCAATTTCGATACGCGCCCGAACTCCGAGCGCGCCGGTTCCCGTTCAGCGTCCTAGCGGTATGAACGCAAGCGCGTTGTTGGCGTTCATCGGAATCACCAACTGGTTGGCACCGGCGTCGTAGCACATCGACGCCGGCGACGGGATGTTCTGCGCAATGAGCTCCGCAGGTTGGTTGGGCCGAATGCGTGAGACCCCTCCCAGTTGCACGCTGCTCACGTACTTCGTACCGTCCGGCATGACGACGAGACCGTCGTTGCCGGCCTGCACGGCCTTCTCTGTCTTGAGCAAGCGGCCGTCGGTGGAGAACGTCAACACGTCGTTGTTGCCGATGTTGACGACGACCAGATTGCCCTGCGCGTCGAATGCGATGCCGTTCGGCTGCCGGAGCGGCTCGCCCTGAATCAGCGTCGACGCGTTGCCTTCTTTGGTGATCTTCCACACCTGCCACGTCTTCGGATCGGGATTGGGTGCGCCGACACCAGTCACCGTCGCGTAAATGGTCCCATCGTCAGCGACCTCGATGTCGTTGAAGCCGGCGGACCCAGGGACGCGAATCTCGCCAGCTGGCAGGCCGTTGGTCATCGAGAAACTGCGGATCACGGCGACCGTGGGGACAGTCGGTGAAGTGCCGCCGTCTCGATCGGAGACGTAGAACTTCCCTCCGTTGATGTCGCTGCCAGACGGTTCGTTCAAGACGAGCGGCGTGGCCATGTTGGCCCGCTCATCGCCGGCGTTCTGCAGTCCGACCCAACGCCCTGTGTGAACGGAGCCATCGTGGTTGAGGAACGACACCCAGCCGTTGTTGGTCTGTACTGCCTGACCGACGCCTCGATTGGGGACAACGATGACGTTGCGG
>JBEBGB010000392.1:0-4970 GCA_040081675.1 Vicinamibacterales bacterium | reverse complement strand
TGTGGGCGGGATCGAGACGCCCATTTCGTCGAGTTCCTGCCCGATCACCACCGCCTCTCGCAGTGAGTTCTCCAGATCCTCGAGCAGGCGACAGAACACGTGTTGGCTCTCGACGCCAAGCTCGTCGTCCACCCACGCCCACGGAGACTCCGCCACCGATGCGCTGGTTCCGAGGATGCGGCCAAGGTGGTCGGCATGCGCGGCGAGGGCGTCCTCCGCTCGCGCGAGATCGCTCGACGTGTACTCGAGGGCCGCCGGGAACCGCACTCCCTCGACCAGCGTCGTGTCGAAGGGTAGATCCTGGAGCGCGAGGTCTCGTGCCCACAAGACGTCACAGACCGTTGCGTCGAGCGAGGTGACCTCCTCGGTCATGAGCGACTCGTATCGGTCCAACGACCGCTTGGACTCGTCGACGATTGCCTGACACCGCTGCCAGCCGCGCGAACTGCGAAAGGTGTGACGGGCTTTCACGCGCCGATCCAGGTCGTCGAGCAGAGCACGAGTGCGCGTTCCACCGTGAAGCTCGAGACAGAAGATGCCAAGGCCGGCCTCGTCAAGCCTTCGACGCACGACGTCCAGCGCCGCAATTTTTCCAGAGACGAAGAGCACCGTCTTGCCAGCTGCCAGCGCCGCCGCAATCAGATTGGTAATGGTTTGCGACTTGCCTGTTCCGGGAGGACCCTCGATGACCACGTTGCGCCCGCGCATCGCGTCGACGAGCGCGCTGTGCTGAGCGCTGTCGGCATCCACGACAAGCGGCGGCACCTCGTGCTTCATGTGCGCCGCATCGATGTCGTATTCCTCGGCCGCCAGAGAGTCTTCGCGAGGGCGTGCCTCCAGCAGATCCCGCAGACGCTCGTGTGTCTCGATACCGGGCCAGGCTGCGGGGTCGAGGTCGCGGAACATCAATAGCCGGCCGAAGCTCAGGAACCCGAGCGTGAGATATCGGTGAAGCCGCCACCGCGGCTTGTCACCGAGGAGCGGCTTGAAGCGTGCGAAGTAGGACTCGGGGCTGTCGCCGTCTTGGAGGACCGGCACGTCGAGCCCCACGTCTCGACGCACCTTCTCCAGCAGTGAGAGGTTTGTCGAGGGGGCTTCACCCGAGAACTCGACCTGCGACCCGCCGGCTCCGTCCGCCCTTCGATGGAGCACAACGGGCACTGCGAGCAGCGGGGCCAGCTGCGACTGTCCTGACTTGTCTGATTCGTACCACTCGAGGAACCCGAAGATCAGGTACAGCACAGGGGAACCCGACTCGTCGATCGCGCTCCGCGCCGCGCTGTCTATCGTTCGAAGGCGTCGTTCGAGGTCGTCGGAAAAGAGCAGAACGGGCAGGGTTTCTGCCGTCGGGTGGCCCGAGGGAGCCGAGAGCTCGTAGTCAGTCTCCCATCCGTGCTCTCTGGCGACGTCGGCGACGGCTGCCGTCCAGGGAAGATCACCGGAAGTGTCCGCAACGGAGGGTTGCTCCGGTCGCGAAACCGGCTCGAACTCCATGACGGTCCGGCTCGAGAGCTGAGTGAATGCGGCGTCCAGGCCGACATCCACGACGCGGAGGGATGTCTCGTCGGAGTGTCTGAAGTTGAGCAGCCGGTTCTGGCTGGTAAGGTCCAGAAGACGCGTGCGAAGCCGGTCGATTGCCGCCGCCGGACTGCCGAGTTGATTCGGTGTGGGTGCCGGCGTGTGCACGCCATCCCGGTAGCTCCGCCGCCGTAGTTCACTCATAGCGGTGTCGAGCCCCCAAGCACCTGTTTGCACGGGAAGAGCGCGATGCCCAACGGACGCATCGCCAAGCTCTGCAGTACAGTCGATGCTACCACGCTGGGGCCATCGACGAGTTGATCGTTGAGGCGTTGGCACGGCTTGTCGAATGAGTCGGCTACACGTACCCGCGCAGCGATTCCAGTCGGCGAATCACAGGCGTTCGAGTTGCTGTTTCACCAGAAGCACGATGGAGAGAGCCGTCTGCAGGAGCAGACCGAGCGCCCACACGCCAGTTGTCAGCGCGAAGCTCTGCAAGGCAAACGCCAACAGGAACCAGCCGACGAAGATGGCTGGCATCCGGCCATGCAGGCCGTCTTCTAGATGGCTCGCATGCGGTTGTTACGCGGGTTGTGCTCGACCTCCGCCAGGCCCAGTGCCTCCATCAGGGGTGGGACGTACATGCCGAACCTTCCTCGCAGGCCCTTCTTCCGCCCGTACCAGCCTCCAACCGGATTCTTCGGAGAGCGTCCCCACGCCTCGACGGTGCCGGGCTTCGCCGGCTTCTGCTCGTCGGCAGACCCGAGCTCCATCCACTCTCCATGCTCCTCGAGCATCGCGTGGAGGTCCTTCAGGCAGCGGTACTCGTAGTGCAGCACCGTCTTACCCACGGTACAGATCAACATGTCGATGCCGTTGATCGTATCGCGGTGCATCGTAAACGCCGACGTGAGCGGCGGGGTTTTCAGTAACCACGGGTCAGCCGGGGTGCCTGTCGCTATAGCCATCGGTTCACTCCTGTTCGCGCAACTGGGCGGCCTTCTCGAGGCATGCCGCTGGTCAAGATCCTCTCACGAGTTCCGCGATGGCCTTGCGCCCCTGTTCGCGTCGGATCGCGCCGATGGCACCGATGTGATACGCCTCGTGCCACGTCAGGAACAGGACCGTGTCCAGGATCCGCTTTTCATCGTGTGGCGCGCCGCCGGGCATGGGGGCCTCCAGCCTATCGCCAGACGAGGCGAGCGCGGCGCAGACGTCGTCGTTCAACGTGGAAAAACTGGCGGCGAGGTCTGCGAGCGACGGGTAATCCGATCCGTCGCTCGCCGGTGTGTGTTCGAATTGGTCCGTATCCGAATTCTCGCGAGGCTGGCCCAGCAACGCGAGAACCTTGATCTTGTAATGACAGAGGTGCCCGATCGTCCAGGCGATCGACGGCCCGTCACCGCCGCGCGACCTGGCTTTCGCGTCCTGATCGGTCAGGTCCCCGATGGCCGTGGCCAAGATGCTGTTCGAGACTCCGTGCAGAGCGATGATGGGTCGAGTCAGTGCGTCCATGGCGAATCCTCCTGAAATCTTCGTCATGCACACGACGAACGGCCGCGTCGAAAGGATGCGGCCACGCCCCCGAATCTTTTTGCGGTGGTGAATCGTCTTTGAGACATCGTCGGACTGCCCGTCTTGTGAACCGTGATTGTCGGCGTGGGGGAGCGAAGCATGGATTTCGAGGCGCTGGCGAAAGCGCGAGCAGATTTCGACGCGCTCGTGGCCGATGTGCGGCCGCAGTTGTTGCGCTACTGCGCACGGATGACAGGGTCCGCCGTGGACGGCGAGGACATCGTCCAGGAGGCGCTGGCGAAGGTGTACTTTCGGTTGCCTCAGCTCGGGCACGTGGAGAACCTGCGCGCGTGGCTGTTCCGCGTGGCGCACAACAAGGCGCTCGACTACCTGCGCCGCTACGACGTGCGCTTCGGTGAGACGCTGGAAGGCGAATTGCCGGCGCAGACGGAGGACTCGCCGCTCGACGCCGCGGAAGTGGCGGAGCAGGGGTTGTCACATTTCGTACGCCTGACGGCGTTGCAACGCAGCTGCGTGATCCTGAAGGACGTGTTGTCCTACCGGCTCGAAGAGATTTCCGAAATCCTCGACGTCAGCGTGCCGTCCATCAAAGGCGCGCTGCATCGAGGGCGCGCGAGTCTGCGACGCCAGGTTGCCGCGGGGGATGCGCAGCAAGCGCAAGCGCTGCCGCAGGAGCAGGCCGTTCTGCTGGGACGCTATGTTGCGCTCTTCAACGCGCGCGACTTCGATGGCCTGCGGGCGATGCTCGCCGAGGACGTACAGCTCGAACTGGTCGGCATGACCGAGAAGAGCGGCGCCACGGACGTAGGCGGCTACTTCAACAACTACGCCCGGCTGGAACACATGCGCCTGCAGCTGGGCGAGGTCGACGGCCGCCCGGCGCTTCTCGCATTCGAACAGCCCGGTGGTCCGCCCGTCTATTTTCTATTCGTCCGCTTCCGTAGCGAACGGATTCGGTTCATTCGAGACTACCGATACGCGCGGTACGTCTTCGCTGAAGCGCAGTGGACCGGTGCGACGGACGAACGCGATGACGCACCATAGCCAACGACCATGAGCTAAGCTCTCGCCGTGCCGCCACCGGAACTCCGCCCATCGCTGACGCTGACGCATGCGACGACGATGGTGGTCGGCACGATTATCGGGGCGTCGATCTTCGTTCAGCCTTCCGAAATCACCCGCCAGTTGCCGTCGGTGTCGGCCATCGTGCTTGCCTGGATCGCGGCTGGCGTGCTCACCATGTGCGGCGCGCTCGTGTGCGCAGAACTTGCATCGGCCTTTCCGCGAACGGGCGGCGTCTACGTGTTCCTGAAGGAGGCGTACTCGCCAGCGGCAGGGTTCCTGTGGGGCTGGGCGATGCTCTGGAGCATGCACTCCGGCATCATCGCGGCGATCGCGACCGTGTTCGCGCGCTACGCAGCCGTCTTCGTGCCGATGGGTGACGTCGGACTCCGCGCAACGGCGGTCGGATTGGTGGTCGTTCTGTCGGCCGTGAACTGCCTCGGCCTGCGCGCGGGCAGCCTCGTGCAGACAACCTTCACCATTGCGAAGGTTCTGGCCATCGTTGGCATCGTGGTCGCTGGAGCCATGTGGTCCGGCTCGCCCCCGGCAAGCACCGCTGTCGTTGGCGCGGGAGTGTCGGCGCGGGGGTTCCTCCTCGCGATGGCGGCTGGCTTGTTCGCCTACGGCGGCTGGCACATGGTCACCTACACCGCCGGCGAGACTCGAAACGCCGCCTCCACGATTCCTCGTGCGCTCATGTTGGGCACGTTGATCGTCACCGCGAGCTATGCCGGGCTGAACGCCGTCTATCTGCGCGTCCTGCCGCTCGACGCGGTTCGATCGTCCACGCATGTCGCGGCCGATGCCGCCGACGTGCTGCTTGGCGGAGGTGGCGCGCGGATGATGGCCGCGCT
>JBEBGB010000047.1:0-17846 GCA_040081675.1 Vicinamibacterales bacterium | reverse complement strand
GTGGGTCTCGAGGCCCGTGCGACAGGTCGCGACAGCCTCGGCCAACTGGCCCAGGCGTCGCTGTTCTTCGGCGAGTTGAGCAAACGCAATCGACGCAGGATCCAATTGGACCCTGCGTCGCAAGTCTTCAAGATGGTCGGACGACGCCATGGCTCATTATGAGCCCAAGTGGCTCGCCTTGGACCGACGAGCGTGTCTGGCGCGTCGCCTCGCTAGGCTCCGCTCTACTCTTTGCCCCGCCTCACGGCGGGGCGTCGCCTTGCCGAACGAAATACTTGACTCATTCGCAAGACTTTGGGTCGGCCAAGGCTCCTGGAGCGCTGACCGGATTGAGTGTCTGGTCAGGCTCCTTGACGCGTCGGTTTATGGAGCGACTTTGACGTTTCCGGTGACAGAGGCGGTCTGTCCCGTATCGTCGGCTACCGTGAGCGTGACCACCCAGGTGCCGGCCGCCGCATAGGTGTGGCTGGTCGTTGGCGACGAGGAGTCGTCGAACGTGCTGCCGTCACCCCAGTTCCAGACGTAGCGAACCAGTCGGTGTCCGCCGCCGGGTTTCGACGTGGAACCATCGAAGTAGATGGCTTGCGCCGGTGCCGGAGCCGTCGGCGAGAAGATGAACGCTGGCGAAGGCACCGTGCCTGCCCCGATCGTCAGGGACTGGGTGCTGGAGGCGGAGATACCCGCATCGTTGGTCAGGGTCAGTGTCACAAGGTACGTCCCCTGCCTCGAATACGCGTGGCTTGTCGTTCGCCCGGAACCACTTGTGCCGTCGCCGAAGTTCCACGTGTAGCTGACGATGCCAGGAGCGGTGGCTGGGCAGTTGTTGCCCGAGTCGGTCGCGCCACCGCAGCTCTTGCCTGCATCGAACTGCACGGCGTCGTTCGCCGTCGGAGTGGCGGGTGTCATCGCGAAGGTGGCCGTCGGCGTCGAACCGGCCGGAACGATGATGCCAACCGGAATGAGGTGAATCAGGACCGAACGGCCTTGTGACGCGTAGTAGTCGGACCCGACCGAGGTGGCCATGACCTCCACGCATCGACCGGCCAGCGGTGTTTCGAGCGTATTGCCGGAGCACAAGCCCGGGCTCGAGCCCGTAGGCGACGCCGGCGGTGCCGTGTAGACAGCCGTCGCGCGGCCGTCCGAGCCCGTCACGACGTTCCGCGACGACAGCGTGCCGTAGTCGGCTGCCTGACCGTTCACGAGAATGTCGAACCGGAACGGGGCGTTGGCGATCGACTTGCCATTGGCATCTCGAGCAACGACGGCAACCGTCGAACTCGATCGCCCATCCTGCGTGATGGTGTCAGGGGCAGCGCTGACCGCCAGCGACAATGCGAACTCGGAAGGTCCGGACAAGTCTGGCGTCTCGGACTGGTGCACGGTGCACCCTGATGCGAGAACAACGGCCAGACTGGCGAGCGTGAGCGAAATCGCCTTCATGGTGATTACCGATCTGCGAAGTTGCCGAAGTCGACCTGGATGGATCCGGTCGCCTGAATCTCATTACCGACGAGGTCCTGCCCGTAGAACGTCACGTCTGCGATCGTCGTGATGATGGTGAAGTTCCTGATTAGCTGGACGAGCGGAGTCTCGGACTTCGCCACGTGACGCACGAGCTCGAAGGTGACGCCGGCCGCGTTGCCGATCGGCACCGTGATCGTCGCCGCTCCGTCGAACGCGTAGGGCACGTCGACACCCGGTGTGTTGCGACCGTCCGCGCGGCGAAAGCTGACGTGGTAGCGGTTCAGCGTGACCTGGTTGTTGCTGGTCGGCGTCGTTGGCACGGCCGTAGTGCCGATGTCCTTCAACGAGAGGTGGAACGTCGCGGTTCCGTTGTCGCTGTACACCGTTGGACACGGCGCTGTCGCGGTGCACGGATCGGGTGTGGTCACCAGGCGTTGCACGTCCGACTGCAGGAAGTTGGACGTGGTGCTCGAGGTGGTGCCGCCCGAGGCAGCCGTGATCGACTCGATGACCAGGAAGACGGGCGCGCGTCCCGAGCGCGCAACGTCGCCGCACGATGCGGACGCGACGGCGAGCGCCGAGAGAACGGCGAATTTCGTGAAGTGGCGCATGTGAAGCATCTCCGCGTCAGCTCTTGATGATGCGCGGTGTGATGAAAATGAGCAGTTCGGTGCTCTGGTCATCCACGCGCTCGCGCTTGAACAGCCAGTTCAGGATCGGTATCTGGCCAAGTCCGGGCGTTCGGTCGGTCGAGTTCTGTTGGTTGCTGGTGTAGATGCCGCCAATCACGCTCGTCTGCCCATCGCTCACGAGGAGCGTCGTCAAGGCGCGCTGGGTGTTGATGGGCGGAATGGCCGCCGGGCCGGCCGCTCGAGCGAAGTCTGGCGTTGCGTTCTCGAGAGACACCTTCATGATCACGGTGCCTGCCGCGGTAATTTGCGGTGTCACCTTGAGCGTGAGGGCGGCGTCCTTGAACGTCACCGTTACGGTGTTGTTCGAGATGGTCTGCAGGGGAATCTGAATGCCCTGTGTCACCTCGGCCTCGACGTTGTTCAACGTGGAGACGCGCGGTGTCGACAGAATGCGGCCGTTGCCGGACGTTTCGAGCGCACTGAGCGCCACGTCCAGGTTGAACGCACCGTTGACGGAGCCAAGGGCCAGGCCGAGCGCGCTCGTGGCCGCTCCGACGCCGAGATTGACAGCGCTTTCTTGTCCCGCGGCGCCCTGGGTGCCGCCGGTGCGACCACTGATTGAGCCGTTGTTCGGAAAGGCCAGATTGGTGCTGTTGCCGAGCGCGGGATCGACGCGACCGTTCGCGCCCCACTGCACGCCGAGCGCCCGGGCGAACGCCTTCGTGGTCTGGACGATGCGCGCTTCGATTTCGACCTGCGGTTGCGCCGTATCGAGGGTCGTGATGAGCGAGGCAGCGGCATCGAGCTGCCCCTGCAGGTCGCTGATGATCAAGGTGTTGGTGCGAAGGTCGACCTGCACGGTGCCGCGGCGCGACAACACGCTCTTGGTCAACAGGGCCTGCAGTTCCTCGGCGCGGGCGTAACTGAGCGCCTTGGTGAACACGCGCAGTTCTCCTGAGAGCGCCTGGTCGTCAGCCAGCTTGCGGCGCTGGGTCTCTTCTTCGGAGAGCGTGGTGAGCGGGGCGATCCGCACAACCGTGCCGTCCACGCTGTATCCCAGCTTGTTGGCGCGCAGGATGATGTCGAGTGCCTGGTCCCACGGTACGTCTCGCAGTGCGACGTCGACCGTGCCTTTCACCGCCGGGTCGATCACGATGTTCAGGCCGCTGATCTCGGCGAACACGCGCAACACAGCTCTGAGGTCGGCCTGCTGAAAGTCCAGACTGACCGGGTTGCCGCTGTACCGGCGCGGGCCATTGCCGCTGCCTGGCTGAGAGGGTGTTTGTGCCAGAAGCACAGTGGGTGAGACGGCGGCGCTCTGGGCGCCGGCAGCCACCTGACTCGCCGTTGTTCGCGTGCTGCCCGCCTGCACCGGTTCGGTGAGTCGCAGGGCAGCGACGGGGTCGACTGCAGACTGCACGGTGGGCTGTGCAGACGGCGCGGGTACGGTCTGCCGGGCAGCCGCGACACGTGGAGCGACGGCTTGCGAGAACTCGACGAGCACTCGATTTCTCTCAGCACGCACGTGGTGCACGAACGGCTGTGCGAGCGCAATGCGCACGCGGGATACCGGTGATCCCATCGACTCGGCCGCCTCGATATTCACCGAGGTGATGGGGCTGTTGGTCAGTGCCGCCAGCTTGGATGCCACAGCGCCGGTGTCGACATTGCGAAAGTCGATCAGGACTGTCAGTGGGTCGGGCCGGGTGGCCACGTACGGCACCGGTTCGCTGGCTTCGATGACCAACGTCGCGCCGCGGCCATCGCCGCGCGAGCTGATTGTCGTGAGCTTCGCGCCCGGGATGTTAGTGGCAGTGCCGGCAGCCCGCGAGTTGGTACTCGCAGCGGTGGCCAACAGCACGACCAGAGAGAGAGCCACGCCCCTCGTCACAGTCACTCCTTCTCGTCCTCGGACACGCGCAGCGCCTTGCGCACTTCACGTGTCTTTTCCTTTGCCCGCGGATCGCTGACGTCTTGCACCAGCACCAACCCCTGCGGCGTGATGCTCTTGACTGCGCCGTCAGCGAGCTTTTCGCCTTGATGAATGAGATACGTGCGGCTGTCCGGCCCCTGAATCATCGCGACCAGCCGATCGCGGCTCTGCATGATTCCGCGCACCGACAGCTCGTCGACGCGAATGCCGGCAATGCCTGCGGCGGTCGGCTTGGGCGGAGTCTTGGAATCGCCGCCGGTGCCCGTCAGGTTCAGGAACGGATCGCGGCGGCCGTCAACGCTGTACGAATAGGCGCCGCTCACAGGAAACGCCGGCGCGCTCACGCTGGGTTTCGCAGCGGTGGCTGGCGCGTTCGGCGTTGCCTGAGCGGCTGCAGGATTGGTCTTGTCCGCAGCGGCGGCGATGTGGCCGCTCAGGACAGAGATGAAGACGATGGTGGCGACTCTGAGGAAGCGCATGTCAGGCAGCCTTCTTCGCAGGTGCCGGGGCCGCTGGCGCCTTCTTCGGGGCCGGCTTCTCCAGCAGCACAAACGTCGTTGCGACGCAGCTTGCTGAAATGGTGGCGCGCGAGTCGCTGTCCTTGCCCTTCACCGACAAGCCGCTCACGTTGACGATGCGCGAGAATTTTCCGAGGCGATCGAAGAACTGCGCCAGGTTGTGATACGTCCCGTCGAGTTCGAGCGCGATGGGCCACTCGGCGTGCAACTCTTTCGTCACGACCGGAGATGGCTTGAAGCTCTTGATCACAAGGTTGGACTGCACTGCGGTGGTCTGCATCTGGCGCAGCAGGTCGGCGCCGTCCTTCTCCTCGGGCAATACTTCGCTGAGGCTGGACAGCCGGTCTTCGAGTTCGGCGACCTGCGCACGGAACTGCGGAAGCTTTCGTTCAGTGGCCTGCCCCTTGGCGACGTCGGCTCTGAGCGCGGTGAGCGTGACTTCGCGCTGCGCGAGATCGGCGCGTGCTGGCAGCTCGTAGTAGTAGTAAAAGAGCCCGACGCCCGCGAGACCCAGTACGACAAAGGTGCCGATCTGGCCGTACCACGGGAGCTTGGTGAGACTGATATTCATTCGCCTGCGCTCTCTTGCCGTATCGGGAACTCAGCCCTTCGGCTTTAGCTGACCACTCGGTTCTTTCACCTGCGCCGTCGTCGTCGCACCATCTGCAGGCGCCTTGAACACGGCCTTGATTTGGAACTTGACGACTTCGGGCTGCGGACCCGAGCCCGTCTCCGTGGTGCTGGTGACGATTTCGACCGAGCGCTGGAAGTAGCCCGAGCGCTCCAGATTGGCGACAAAGTCCGACAGGCCCGTGAGCGCCAGCGACTTGCCGTCGACAAGCACCTCGTTTGGCGAGCCGGTCTGCTTGATCTCGGTAAGCCACACCAGGTCGGGCAGCGACAGACTGATCTGATCGAGCATGTGCACCGGACCGATCTGGTCCTGACGCAGTTGCTCGATGAGCGACACGCGCTGCTGCAGTTGCGACTTGCGCTGCTCGAACTCCTGCATCTGCAGAATGACCGTGTGCAGGCGCGTGGTTTCGCGCTGAGCCTCGTCGACCGCCGCCTCCATGTGGGCGGCGTCCTGACGAATGTGCCAGAGACGCCAGCCGACGGTCGAGCCCGCCAGGATGAGAATGCCGGCGCAGGCCGCGGTGACCTGCTGGCCGATGTTGAATACGGCCTTCTTCTTGGCCGTCCGTCGCTCGGTCGGCAGGAGGTTGATCTTGATCATCGGTCGCCCGCCTTTCTGAGGGCGAGACCCACGGCAACACCCGCCGTGGCTGCAAAGTCGGCAATATCGCCCGCGGGCACACCGTCGAACGCCACTTCGCGGAACGGATCGAAGTGCTCCACTGAAAAGCCGAAACGCTCGGCCAACGACTGGGCAAAGCCGTCGACGACCGAAGCGCCGCCACTCAGCACGATGCTGTCGATGCGGTCGGACGCAGCGGTGGCCTTGAAGAAGTCGAAGGTCTTCTGAATCTCGAGCAACAGGTTCTCGGTCACGGCGTGCAGCACCGGCTTCACATCGTCAAAGGTGTGGCCATCGATCTGCACACCCTTCTTCGCGAGTTCGGCCACGTCGAAGGACAGATTGAGTTCGCGCTGCACGGCCTCGGTGTACGCGTTGCCGCCGATCGAGAGGTCGCGGGTGAACAGCGACTGGCCGTTGGCGATGATGTTGACGTTGGTGGCGCTCGCCCCCGCATTGAGCAGCACGATGACAGCCGGTCCGGCGCCGTAGTTCGCCTCGTAGGCGTTCTGGAGGGCGAAGGCATCGACGTCGATGACCACCGCCTGGCGACCGGCCTCGGTGATGACGTTCGTGTAGTCGGCGATCTTGTCCTTCTTGGCAGCCACGAGCAGCACATCCATGTTGCTGCGGGCGCCGTCGGCTCCAGACTCGATGACCTGGTAGTCGATGTTGACGTCCTGGATGTCGAACGGAATGTACTGCTCCGCCTCCCAGGCGATGTTGTCCGCCAACTCTTTGGCCGTCATGATCGGCAGGCTGATCTTCTTGACGATGACGGCGTTGCCCGACAACGAGGCCGCAACCTCTTTGGTCTTGAAACCCTTGTTTGCGAACAACCGGCGAATGGCGTCGGCCACCGCACCACCGTCGACAATGGCGCCGTCGACAATGCTTTCTGGCGGGATGGGCTCGCTTGCGATGGCGGCGACCCGGTAGCCCTTCCCGGAACTGTGCAGCTCGACCGCTTTGACCGCGCTCGAGCCGATGTCGAGCCCGACGACCGATTTGGGTTTTCTCAGACCAAGCATGGTGTTTCAGCCCGCGTTCAAAATTGAGTGACGTCTCCCCTAAGGGCAAACGCGATACCAGTCGGTTTCAGGCCAGTTTTCGACGATTGCGGAGTCGAACTGGCAGTTTCTGCAACGTTCCTCCCCCGTCCACGCTGCAGACCGATTACGGAATCGTCAGTCGCCTGCGGTTCTGGGGATGGAGGCCAGGGCTGTGTTCCCTTCCGAGGCACTCCGGGTGTCTTATCGGTGGATGCCGTCGTGGGCATAACAGCTCCCGTTTCGGGGTTGACAGTGCCTGGAACGGCCGGTATCATTTGGGTTTACCGTTGCCTGGACCCGCCGGACAGGTGCAAGTCAGGGTGAAGTGCTCCACAGGCGGGGCTTCCCACAACATCGGTCGTATTCGGGCGGAGTCGCTGCTTGTGCGGCGTCATGCCTGCGGGAATCAAGAGAAGAGATGTCTACGCTAATCGCTACGCCGACGCTCGCTGCGCAATCTGTTCGCTGGCACGTTATCGATGCTGACGGTCGCGTCCTGGGACGCATCGCCACCGTCGCAGCCAGGCTGCTGCAAGGCAAGCACAAGGCGATCTACACGCCCTTCATCGACACGGGGGATCACATCGTCGTCGTCAACGCGGCGAAGGTAAAGCTCACCGGTCGGAAGGACGACCAGAAGATCTATCGTCAGCACTCGGGATACGAGGGTGGTCTGCGTGAGGAACGCGCGAAGGTGGTTCGCGCGAAGCGTCCGCAGCGTCTCGTCGAAGAGGCTGTGCGCGGCATGCTGCCCAAGACCAAGATGGGCGAAGCGATGTATCGGAAGTTGAAAGTGTACGCCGGTCCGGATCACCCGCACTCGGCGCAGAAACCCATCAAGCTCGAGGTCGCGTAACGTGGCAGCAGTTCAGTATTACGGCACAGGCCGCCGGAAGACATCAACCGCCCGCGTATTTCTCCGCCCTGGTACCGGCGCCATCAGCATCAACCAGCGCACCTTCGAAGGTTTCTTCCCGACCGAAGCGCTGCGAATGCAGATTCGGCGTCCGCTGGTCATCACCGAGACAACCGACAAGTTCGACGTGCTCGCGACGGTCGCGGGCGGCGGCGTCTCTGGCCAGGCTGGTGCGGTGCGCCTGGGTATCACGCGGGCACTGGTCGAGTTCAACCTCGAACTGCGCAAGGCGCTGAAGAGCGAAGGCATGCTCACGCGCGATTCGCGCGGCAAGGAACGCAAGAAGTACGGCATGGCTGGCGCGCGCAAGCGTTTCCAGTTCAGCAAGCGCTAGTTCCGCCTTCGCGGAGCGCTTCGGCGGACCGCCGGAGCCACGGCGCAGGCGGTCGTCGTATTCCACGGGGCGGTGGGCGCCCGATTTCAGAGTGCGGACATGTGCCGCATCCAGCCCACCGTCGCAATAGTGATCATCTGAAATCAGACAGAGGATGGAAGACATTTGGCCGGAATCGCGATGAAAGACCTGCTGGAGGCCGGAGTGCACTTTGGCCACCAGACGAAGCGCTGGAACCCGAAGATGAAGGAGTACATCTTCGGCGAACGAAACGGCATCTACATCATTGACCTCGGCAAGACGGTCAAGCTGTTCCGCTCCGCCGAAGAGTTCGTCACCAAGTCGGCTGCGGCAGGACACACGATTCTCTTCGTGGGCACCAAGCGGCAGGCGCAGGACGTGATCGCCGAGGAATCGCAGCGGTGCGGCATGTTCTACGTGAACGAACGATGGCTCGGTGGGCTCCTCACCAACTTCGCAACCATTCAGCGCAGTCTCGGCAGGCTTCGCGATCTGGAAACGATGACGACCGACGGTCGCTACGACACGCTCTCGAAGAAGGAGATCGCCCGCAACGAGAAAGAACGTCGCAAGCTGACGAAGAATCTCGACGGCATTCGCGGCATGAGCCGGCTTCCCGATGCGGTCTTCGTGGTCGACACCCGCAAGGAGAAGATCGCGGTCGACGAGGCGCGCAAGCTCAAGATTCCGGTCATTGGCATCGTCGACACGAACTCCGATCCGGATGAAGTCGACTTCGTCATCCCCGGCAACGATGATGCGCTGCGCTCCATCCGGCTCTTTGCCGGCGCCATCGCGAACGCGGTCATCTCGGGTCGCGACATGAAGCAGTCGGTCGAGGCCGATTCGGCACGTGACGCGGCTGACGACGCGCCTGCGAAAGATGGCGACGACCCACGCCGTGCCGCGCGTCCGATTCGTCGTCGCGAGCCAGCACCGGCAACGGCATAACGGCGTTTCGACACTCCCCATTCGACGCCGGCCTGAAGTACAGGGGCCGGCGTTTTTTTTAGTACGAGACTCACCATGGCGATTAGTGCAGCAGAGGTCAAGAAACTCCGCGACCAGACGGGCGCGGGCATGATGGATTGCAAGGCGGCGCTCGAGGAAGCGAACGGTAACTTCGAGGACGCGAACACGATTCTTCGCAAGAAGGGTCTGGCCAGCGCCGCGAAAAAGGCGGGACGTGCAACGTCCGAGGGACTCATCGGTAACGCTGTCAGTGCCGACAACGGTAGCGGCGTGCTTGTCGAAGTGAACTGCGAGTCGGACTTCGTGGCGCGAACCGACGACTTCCAGAACCTGATCAAGAACCTCATCGCGGAGATCAACAAGGCCGGCGACGCCGCCAATGAGGCGTGGCTGAAGGACCCGAGTGGTCCGGTGTATCCGCTGGTGGCGGCGGCGATCGCCAAGCTTGGCGAGAACATGGCGGTTCCGCGCTTCGTGCGGTACGCAGGTCAGGGGTACGTCGGTCAGTACATCCATCTGGGCGGCAAGCTCGGCGTGCAGGTGGAGTTTTCGGGAGTCACACCCGAGGTGGCCGCGAAGGAAGAGTTCGTGAACCTCGTGAAGGAAGTCGCCATGCAGATCGCGGCCGCGGGACCGCTGTACGCGACCCGCGCCGAGGTGCCTGTCGACTCCCTGGAGAAGGAGAAGGCCATCTATCGCGGACAGATGGAGAACTCCGGCAAGCCGGCGAACGTGATCGAGAAGATCGTCGACGGCAAGCTCGGAAGCTTCTACGCGCAAGTGGTGCTGCCCGACCAGCCGTCCATCCGCGATCCGAAGCTGACTGTCGCGAACGTGCTGACAGCTGCGAACAAGTCGCTTGGCGCGACAGTCGGGGTCACCCGCTTCGCGAGGCTGAAGGTCGGCGAGGCAGCGTAAACAAAGGCACTAACACGGAGAGCACAGAACACGAACGGAGTGCACGGTCTCGAGCAGATTTCCTGAAACGCTGAGAGCCGTGTCCTCCGTCCGATTTCCGTGTCCTCCGTGGTAGCGCATTTGTTCGTTCTCGACGGTTCCGATCGATCGTTGGATCGTTAGCGCATTTCGTTCTCGCCGACTATAATCAGCACTCGTGACCCGTCCGGCCGCTCCCGCATACAAACGCGTCCTCCTGAAACTGTCTGGCGAAGCGCTCATGGGCGCGCAGAACTACGGCATCGATCCCGCCGTAGCCACCCAGATTGCCATCGACATCGCTGAAATCCAGAGCATGGGTGTCGAGACCGCCATCGTCATTGGCGGCGGTAACATCTTCCGCGGCGTGGCTGCGAGTGCGCGAGGCATGGACCGCGCCACGGCAGACTACATGGGCATGCTGGCGACCGTGATCAACGCGCTCGCCCTGCAGGACGCCCTCGAACATCAAAACGTCGTCACACGCGTGGTCACGGCCATCGAGATGCGCGCCGTGGCCGAGCCCTTCATCCGTCGTCGAGCCGTTCGACACCTGGAAAAAGGACGCGTGGTGGTCTTTGGCGCCGGCACCGGCAATCCCTACTTCAGTACCGACACGGCCGCGGCACTGCGTGCGATGGAAATCCGAGCGGACGTCATTTTGAAGGCAACCAAAGTCGACGGCATCTACAACGCCGACCCCATGCTCCACCCTGACGCCACGCGCTACGATCGCATCTCGTACCTGCAGGTGCTCGAGCAAGGCCTGAAGGTGATGGATGCCACAGCGATTTCGCTGTGCATGGACAACAAGCTGCCGATCGTGGTGTTCAATCTGCTCACGCCCGGCAACATCAAGCGCGCTATCAGCGGCGAGCCGATTGGCTCGCTCGTCGGCGCGTAAGCGAACGGAGACAGCCCACCAATGGACGCCAGCGATCTCAAAGGCCTGTTTACCGAAGTCAGCAACCGCATGAACGTCATGCTCGAGCACGTGCGTCACGAACTCGCAGGTGTTCGAACGGGACGCGCGTCAGTCACGCTTCTCGATTCGGTTCATGTGGAAGCCTACGGAACCAAGGTGCCGCTGAATCAGGTGGCTGGTTTGTCGATCCCCGAGCCGTCGTTAATCGTGGCGCAGCCCTTCGACCCGACGCTTCTGGGCGCGGTTGAAAAGGCCATTCGTATCGCCGGCCTGGGACTGAACCCGGCCAACGACGGCAAGGTGGTGCGCATTCCCCTGCCCGCGCTCACTGATGAACGTCGCAAAGAGCTATCGCGACACGTCCACAAGCTGTCGGAGGAAGGACGCAATCAAATCCGGCAGGCGCGACGCGACGCGAACGATCGCCTCAAGAAGCTCATGAAGGACAAGGCGATCTCCGAGGACGATGAGAAGAAGAGCCTGGACGAAGTGCAGAAGCTGACCGACACCATCATCGGCAAGGTCGACGAGCTGCAGAAGAAGAAGGACCAGGAGCTACTCGTTCACTAGCCACCACGCACGAACCAGGGACCAACAGCTCAGCGCCGATGCGCTGAGCGCGAAGGGCTCAGTCGCCGAACGCGATGCCTAGCGACTTCGCGGCGAGCAGCAGGTCCGAGTTCAGCGGGACCGTTCTCGTCTTCCCCACCATGTCTGCGAGCGGACGGCCGATGATGTCGGGGGGAGCGAACGCCACCATCTTTCCGAAATCTCCCTGACATATCAGGTCGACAGCCTTGCAACCGAAGCGGCTTGCAAGGACGCGGTCGAAGCTGGTGGGCGCTCCGCCACGCTGCAGGTGCCCGAGCACGACGGATCGCGTTTCCTTTCCGGTCAGGTGGCTGAGCGCCTCCGCGACCCTCGCACCCATACCACCGAGGCGTTCCACGCGGCCCGCGCTTGCCTCTTCGACCAGCGCCAGCTTTCCGCCCTGTGGATAGGCACCCTCCGCGACGACGACGATGCTGAAACGGGCACCTGACCTGTCGCGCTCGAGCAACCGCTCGGCGACGGCGGCAAGATCGAACGGCAGTTCGGGGATGAGGATCGCGTCTGCTCCACCGGCCACGCCTGCGTAGAGCGCGATCCACCCGGCGTAGCGTCCCATGACTTCAACCACCATGATCCGGTGGTGAGCCTCCGCGGTCGTATGCAGTCGGTCGATGGCGTCGGTGGCGAAGTCGACGGCGGTGTCGAACCCGAAACAGTTCGTGGTACCGACGATGTCGTTGTCGATGGTCTTTGGCACACCCACGATCGGGATGCCACGCAACGAGAACTTGTGCGCGATGCCCAGCGTTCCGTCACCACCAATGACGACCAGCGCACCGAGTCCCATCTTGTGGAACGTCTCGATGCAGCGTTCGGAGTAGTCGCGTGTGCCGTCGGTGGTTGCAACCGGATAGGCGAACGGATTGCCGCGATTCGTGGTGCCGAGAATGGTTCCGCCAAGCCGCATGATGCCGCGCACGTCACGCGTTGTCAGAAGGCGCGACCTGCCGGCTTCGATCAGGCCATCGAAACTGTCTTCGAGGCCAATGCTTTCGATACCGTTGGTCGCCGCCGCCTTGACGACGGCGCGGATGACGGCGTTGAGGCCTGGTGCGTCGCCGCCGCCGGTGAGGATGCCAATGCGAGTAACGGGTGCCATTTGACCGACTATAGCAAACGGCCGTTGAGCTACCGTTGCTGGTCGCGGAAACGGCGTGATAGACTGAAGTTTCGTGGGTTCGACCTGACTCACGACCGAGTGGGCGGCTAGCTCAGCTGGGAGAGCGCCGCGTTCGCAATGCGGAGGTCAGGGGTTCGATCCCCCTGCCGTCCACCAGACTTCTCGCTCAATACATTCAGCAATTCCCCTCAGACAGACCCGACGGATTGTCCAGAATCCGTCGTCATCTCCCGCTTCGTCCCTCATTTGGGCGTCGAGTCCCAACGGCCTTCGCCGCGGCCTACAGCCATTCCACTCGCACTCCAGGGCAAGGGAATTGCGGACGCCGGCTGGTGATGGGATGATCCCGATTGCTCGCGGAAACAACCCTCTCTGTGTGGAGGTACGCCTGATGCTCCCCAAATGCCCAGCATGCAAGCAGGTCGTCACCTTCGTTCGGTCGTCGGTCGTAGAGGTCAGAGGCGCGGCAGGCACGACCGCTGGGCACGGCATCGCCTACGCCTGTCCGCTCTGCAATGCGCTGATCTCGGTCGGAATCGACCCGATCACGCTGAAGACTGACGTCGTCGCCGAAGTCCTCGACACCGTACGGAAGATGACCACGTAGGATGGGCCCCCGAACCCGGCATCGCAATGAATTCCTGGAGATGCTTACCGTGCCGATTCGCTCGATCACGCGCGAACAGTTCGATGCCTTTGGGCCATATCGGGCGCCAGAAGCCGAGCTCATTCTGGATGAACGTGAATGGTTCGCTGATGACGAAGGCATCGTGATCGGTCTCATCGCGCTCGACAAGGCCGATCACGATCATTTCGTCGGCGTGCTCGGGCGCGACCAACGCGGAACCTTCAGGGCTATCGATGTGGATAGCTGCATTGCCGAGATCAACGTCGCCCGGTCCGAGCTGATGCGACGAATGGAGACGGCGTTGGCCACCGGCGAGACCGTGTTCCCGCAGCGCGACTGACGCGCGCGTCTTCGCGCGTTGGCGGTCTGCGTTTTGGCCAACATCGCGAGCCGCTCGAGACGATGAGGCTAACTCGCCGGCGACGTCGCAGCCAACAGCCTGATAACCTCCTCGTCACTCGTCTGCGAGAACACTTCGTACCACAGACCAACAGCCTCGAACGGCTCGGGGGTCGACGTGCACACGACCTCATCCGCGAGTCGACGCAATCGCTCGCAGGCCTCACGCGAGCCCACAGGTACGGCCACGACGATCCGCGCAGGGGCGTGCTGCCTGAGCGCGCGAACCGCCGCCTGCATGGTCGAACCCGTCGCCAGCCCATCGTCGATGAGGAGTACGGTCCGGTCGCGGACGATGACCGGGCCTCGTCCAGCACGGTACAGAACATCGCGGCGCTCCAGCTCGAGCCGCTCCCGGACGGCAACCTGCTCGACGAGCGCAGCCGGAATGGCCAGATCTTGGATCACGTCGGTGTTGAGGATCTCGATGCCACCGGTCGCGATGGCGCCCATCGCGAGTTCGGAGTGACCGGGCACGCCGAGCTTTCGCACCAGCCATACGTCGAAGGGCACCTTCAGTCCCACCGCCACTTCGTAGGCGACAGGAACGCCACCGCGCGGAAGACCAAGCACGATGACATCCGAGCGGCCGGCGAACGCCGACAAACGGGTCGCCAGTTGCCGCCCGGCATCGCGACGATCGTGAAAGCGCATGACGAGCCTCTCTACTTCGTGCCGGATTGTCGGCACACGATCCGCTGGCAGAGTATGCGTGCAAAGGTCCTGCTCGAGATCAGCTGCCTCCGCGAGCTCGACCTCGCCCTGCAAGTCGGGCCGAAGACTTGCACGCGTCCACTTGCGAGCGGCTGGCGGACGCAAGACGCACAACAAACTTGGGAAGATCGGCCGCCGACCAAGTACTTAGCGTCTGGTCGCAGCCGCTGCGGAGTGCATCATGTCCACCTTCACGCGAATTCTTTGCCCTGTCGATCTGTCTGAGACATCCGGGCACGCCGTCACCTTGGCGGCGGCGCTGAGCGCAAGATCCGGCGCACAGCTGACGCTGCACTACGTCTACGTGCCGATGTTCGTCCCAGTGCCCGGACTGCCGATTCCAGGCGACCGCATTCCTGCGGACGAAGTCGCCCGCGTCATCGACGAGGTCCGGATCTTCGCGACGGCCGCGGGAGGCCCGCCCGGCACACCGGTAACGGTGGATGTCGGCCACCCGGCCGCCGAGATCCTGGCGCGCGCGGAGCGCGACAAGTCGGACCTGATCGTCATGGGAACCCATGGTGCGAGCGGATTCACGCGGCTGGTGCTCGGGTCGGTTACCGAGAAGGTGCTGAGGCAGGCACCCTGTCCCGTGCTGACGGTCCCGCCCGGTGCTCCTGCCACGTCACACCTGCCGTTTCGACACATCGTGTGCGCGGTCGACTTCGCCGATTGGTCGATGGCTGCGCTGAACGTTGCGGTGTCGCTGGCGCAGGAGAGCGGCGCACGCATCACCGCGGTCCACGCCATCGAGTGGCCGTGGCCAGAGCCTCCCGCGCCGATCTTCAGCGACATCCCAAAGGCGCAGGCGGATGCGCTGTTCGAGTTCAGACGTTACACTTCGGACCGCGCTGGATCGCGGCTCGCGGATGCAGTCAGGGACGTCGTGGGGGGACGCTGCGACGCCGATACGGAAGTGGTCAATGGCAAGGGGCATGTCGAGGTCGTGCGCGCGGCATCGTCCAGACAGGCCGACTTGATCGTGATAGGTATGCATGGGCGCTCGCCGCTCGACCTCGCGATATTCGGATCGACGACAAACCAGGTCGTGCGCCACGCCGCGTGTCCGGTGCTGACAGTCCGCCGATGAACGCGAACGTGCCGGCCACGTCCGATGCCCGCGAGGAGAGCGAAAACCCGCACTGTCTGCCGGGAGTCCGGCATCGACGACAGCTCGGCAGGTTCGCCTCCAAGTGTTCGCGCTGACAGGCGGGCGCCAGACGCCATCAACCTCGGCGCGCCTTGCTACCTCCCGCCGCGTTGCCAGCCAATGCCGAGCGAGACCGTCAGCGACGGCGCATACCTGTGAGCCGTTGGCCCGACGATGACGTAGGGCGGCGTGTTCGTATAGGTGTAGGACGTGGACCTCAGTTTGTAAAAAGGAAGCCCTGCGTCTGTCTGGACGAACACGCGAATGGAACTCGCTCGCCCGAGCTCATAGCCGGCCGTAAGCTCACCTTGGAGGCCGCTGCCTTCCCAATAGGTGCTGGCATTGTCGAGATTCGCCATGCTCCAACTCATGCCACCCCCAACGTACGGACTTCTGTTGGAAGTCGGCGCTGTGAAACGCAGAAACTCGAGCTTCAGCCAGTTGCCGGTGCTTCCCGAACTTCCGGTCGCGTTGGAGCCATAGGTACGGTTCGACGACTTGTACTGGAAATTGAAGAACGACACGTCGACACCGAAGGCGTCGAGTTCGCGCCTGTACCCGATCATCCCGACTGACGGGCCGGTATAGGCGGAGTCGCCGAAGATAGCGCCGTACCCGAGGCGTGCATAGAGCAGCGAATCCGAGTGGACGCGGTTCGGCGCGTCGGACTGGCGCCGCGTGACGTTAGTGCGATCGACGACGCCCTCTGCATTCATGGGGATGCCGCGCAGCAGCGAACGCACCATCTGGCTGTAGACCGCCGGTACGTCATCCATGCCGCGCGCAACGGCGTCGCGCTGACCCAGCGGGCCAGACAAGGTGACCGTGATCGTGCTCCCGAGCTGCACGTGCGAGACGACGTATGGGCTTGCGCAGCCCGGCGGGACGATGCGTTCGCCGGCGAGCACGAACTGCCGTTCGAGCAGCAGCACGGCGGCAACGCGTTCCTGTGGCGTGAAGGTATCGCGGGCCTCGTCGACCGTGACGCAGACATCCGCTGCGGCACGTCCGGGCACGACGATCAGTATGAGAAAGAGACCGACCAGTGCGGCACTCACACGCGGATGTGTCCGACGTGAATCCATGGCGCCCTCGTCTTTCCTGGCGAGGAACCGGCACGCGAGGTTCCTGCGATCTCGAGGCGCAACCTCGATGCCAACAGCGCAGCACTCGAAAACCGTGCGATTACGCTGACCTTCGGCGGAATTCCGGCGCTGGTGGTGTGATCGCACGAGAGAGAGCGAGCGCACCCAGGGCGGCGATGCGCGCATGACGAACGAGAAGACCGGAGCATTTGAGTGAAGAGCAACACAGCAGCGCGTGATGCAGCTCCCGCTGCGCCGGGTTCATGGCGTTTCGGCACGCGGCTGCCGCCCCAGGTAACCCTTGTCTTCCAGCGCACGGACGATCGCGTGTACGCCCGTCTCTGGCGAGACATGGTCCCCCGACAGGATGACGTCGGCGGACGCTGGAGCTTCATAGAACGCCTGCAGGCCGGGAACGGTCGACGCTTCGCCCAGTTGCGCCTTTCGGTAGATGCCTTTGGGATCGCGGGCGATGCAGACGTCAAGCGGACAGTCGACGTAGACCTCGATGAACCGCTCGATGGCCGCGCGCGCTGCAGCACGGTACGCGCGTCGATTCGCGGTGGCGTCGAAAATGACCGGGACTCCGTGTCTGACGAGCAGTGACCCGATATACGTCATGGCCTCGTAGAAGGTCTCTCGCTCTTCTTCGCTGTACGTCGGCCGCGGCGTCAGCACGGGTCTGAGCGCATCCGATTCGAGAACCGCCACGTCGACGCCGTGGGCTGCCAGCTCCTCGACCAATGCGCGAGTGATCGTCGACTTACCTGAGGCCGGCAACCCTGTCAGCCACACGGCAAACGCAGGAGACATGGTTCACCCGCCGCAGTACTCGTTGACGCGCGAGGGATCGAACATCGGGTTGTCGAGGACCGCGCGCACGAAGTTCAGGAGCTTCGCGCGAACGCCTTGAGCCAACCTCGGATACCAGAGAGGATTGGCCACCACCAGTCCCCGGAAGGCGAAAAACGGTCCGACGACCGCGTGCAGCTCGTCATCACGCGTTGCGTTCAGATAGCGCCGCCAGAATCGTGAGAACAACACTTCGAGGTTGCCGTCGAGGCGACCGCTGCGCTGAAGTGAGAAGAACAGATAGTTGATCGTGAGTGCGGCGATGTCGTCCGCCGGATCGCCCCACTCGCCCCGCGATCGATCCAGGACGACGAAGTTCGCCTCG
>JBEBGB010000046.1:0-17851 GCA_040081675.1 Vicinamibacterales bacterium | reverse complement strand
CAACGAAATGCGCGGCCGCGTGATGAGCATCTATATGCTCGCCTTCCGCGGCGGCATGCCACTTGGCAGCCTTGCCAGCGGATGGGCAGCCACCTATCTGGGCGCACCAGCCGTCCTGCAGATCAACGGCGTGCTGCTCGTGGCTGTTGCGATCTACTTCCTCATTCGTAGTCACGGCGTCCGCGAAATCTAGCGGGCCTTCGTGTTGCGGGCTGAAGACTTGCTCACGTTCAAGGCAATGGCAGCCCGAATAAGCTCCTTCAGGGCCTTCTCGTTCACCTTGTCGCCTTCTTGAAAATCGATAGCACGCCTGACGTTGCCTTCGAGGCTCGAATTGAACAGGCGTGTTGGATCCTTCAGGGAGGCGCCTTTGGCGAAGGTCATCTTCACCACCTTCTTGTAGGTCTCGCCGGTGCAGATCAGCCCGTTGTGCGACCAGCACGGCGTGCCCCTCCACTTCCACTCCTCCACGACGTCGGGGTCTGCCTGCTTGATCAAGGCGCGGAGCCGCGAGAGCATCTCGCCTCTCCAGTCGCCCAGGTCCTCGATTCTCGCGTCAATGAGATCAGATGGAGACTCAGCGCTCTTGGGTTGGCTTTTAGACTGGCTCTTTTTCATGTGGGCTGTCGCTCCTTCACTTCTCTATTTCTCAACTGCTTCGACGCCGTAGCGCGTCGTGAACTACCGCAGGATGCTGTGTCTACCCCTGACGGATATCCGATGTCGCCCAGCCTGGACGGGCTGCCGCCTGAATGACCCACATCGACATCTGCGCCTCGTCGAGGTCGTCCTCGTGGACGTTGATCCAGCGCGCGTCACCCTTCCCTCCAGATGGAACGGGTCGTAGCGACGTACCTTGGAAAAAGGTCACCTTCACATAGTTCGTGAAGGTGTGGAAACCGAGAAACCAGCCCTGGCCATCAATGCCGTAGAAGGGCGAGTTCCACTTCACCGCCTTACGCACGTTGGGCACGGTGCGCACGATAAGTGCGTCGAGCCGGCGTCCGACATCGCGCTTCCAGCCAGGCATGGCCGCGATGTAGGCGCGCACGGGGACGTCGCCGTCTGCCTTCGCGATCTGTGGATTGCCGCCTGAGAGCAGGGCCGGCGGCGCGGTTACTGAGGGACTCTTGGGCTTGGTTGCGGCGGATTGCTCGCCCTTGTCGGCGGCTCGCGCCTTGGAGGCCGACTCGGCTCCGGGTGGTTCCCTGAAGGGCTGAACATTGATGCGTTGATAGCGCACCTCGAGGATCTGCAAATCCTCTGAGCCTCCTGGCGCGTGAAGCGCCACGCGGTCGCCTGGTCCAGCCTTCATCAGGGCGCGCGCCAGCGGCGATAGCCAGCTGATATGGCGGTGCTCCAGATCGACTTCGTCGGCGCCGACGATCCTCACGATCTGTTCGACGCCAGCGCCGTTGATGTAGCGCACGGTGGCGCCGAAGAACACCTGCGTCGCCGCCCGCCCGCTTCGTGGCGAATCTGGGTCCACGACGTGAGCGGCATCGATCCGCTTCGTGAGAAAACGGATTCGTCCATCAATCTGGCGCAGCCGCCGTTTGCCGTACTGATAGTCGGCATTCTCGCTGCGGTCGCCATTGCTCGCGGCCCAGGCCACCACCTCCGTTACCGCCGGTCGTTCGCGCGTCAGCAAAAACCGAAGCTCGTCCCGCAGACGCTGCACGCCGCCCGGGGTGATGTAGTTCTTGACTGGGTCGTTCGCGACTGGCTTGGGAATCCGGCCCGATCGACTCCACTTGTCGAGTTGCGTCACACCAATCGCCTCGATGCCACGTTCAGTCGATCCATGTCAACACGTCGGGTGATGGCGGAGTCAGGACCGGGGCGGTGCGGAGTTCGTGTTTCGGTCCGATGTAGCTGGCGAAGAGCGCGACATGGCCAGCCAGCGACATCTCACCGTCGCGTCGGTAGTACTCGCCAACCCAGGACAGCAGAAACGGAAGACGCGTGTCTTGCTCTTCCTTGGAGTCGTATTTGTGCGGCTCCCAAGGGCGGGCGCGACAATTCGCGATGCACTGCTCTTCGCCTGGATTCAGAAACAGCAGTCGCGGCGAGAAAGCGAGGGCCGCGTTGACAAGATTCGCGTAGCAACCCTCGACGACCCAATTCTGGTGCCCCGAACAGAACGCTCTCACTTCGTTCTCGGCTTCGTCCGTCGATCTCGGGACGGCGATTTGACCGGGAACCCAGGCCACAGTATCGAGGTCGAGAAGCGGTGCGCCGGTTCGCACTGCGAGCCAGCGCGCGAGTGTCGACTTCCCTGAGCCCGAGTTTCCAATGATCGCGATGCGCATGTCCTGTAACGTCCAACGTCTGCTCTCACTAGAGTGCCTCTGACGATCGCGGGCGACGGCCGTGGGGCGCAGAGCATGGTAGACCGTTCACATTGTTTCCGAGCGTCGTGGCAACGATAAAAGGCTCTACCACGGAGCACACGGAGTTTCGATTGAGGGCACGGTTCTTCCCAAGAAGATCTGTGCTCTCCCTTCGTCGTGCATGCAATCCGTGTGAGGCCGTTCACACTACTTCGCCGGGTCGATGATCCGGCTGCCATGAAACGAGACGCACTGCCAACGTCCGTTTCGTTTGACATAAACCGTCGTGCGGCGATACCGCACGCTCGTCTCTTCACCGCGGTCTGAGATGCGAGCTGTGTTGATCGCCGTCAGAACGGCAGCGTCCCCGAAGAGGCGCACTCGCACGGCCGAGAGTACCTCGCTGAGAACACGGTAGCTTTCAAGCGGCGAGTTTGCGGCAGGGGGCTTGGCTTCCTCGATCTCGTCTGATTTGGTCGTGACAACGCCGCGTCCATCGATTCCAACGTAATCGTCGGCGAGGATACGCGTAATCGTCGCAGTATCGTGTTCGAGAAACGCCGCCGACCAAGCTCTCTCGAGCCGCTCGACCTCGGCGGCAGCCGTCGGTTGATTCTGTGCTGCCCAGAGAGGTGAGCAGGCGATCAGGAAGGAGCCGACAAGCACTATTGCAGTTCGCATAACCAATTGCCTCTCCGCGCTTCCAGCGGGTGCGCCATTACGGCAAGGCGTACGCGAGCAGCGTGTCCGTCGCGACAATCGCCACGTACTGCTTGCCGCTTCGACCTCGATAGGTCAGCGGATTCGCATTACCTCGCCGCTCGAGCGTCGTCGTCCACAGTTCGCGCCCAGTCTTCGCGTCGAGCGCTCTGAATCGATTGTCATCAGTGGATGCAATGAACAACACGCCGCCGCCCGTCACGATGGCGCCGGCCAGCACCGGACGACCGGTGCGCTGCTTGTCCGCCGGCAGCTGCTCGGTGATGCCGAGCGGGACCTGCCAGGCAATGTCGCCCGTGGCGGAGTTCACTGCAGTCAACCTGCCCCATGGTGGTTTCTGACACGGCCAGTTCTGCTCGCCAACCCGCACGTCGAAAGTGGCTCGCGCAGGTGTGGTCTTGTCGAAGGGCACCGAGGCCCCGGCCTTTGCCTTTTCGATCGAACCGAGCGCACCAACGTCCTGGGTTGCGATGAAGATGAACCCGGTTGCAGGGTCGTACGACGTGCCGCCCCAGTTCGCACCACCGAGTCCACCTGGGAAGAGCAGCGTGGACGCGAGCGGCGCGCCCTCCGCACGAAATCCCCACGGCGTGAACGGACCGGCATTCGACACGCCGCCAACTTGTTGCACGAGGTCAGCGCACGCTCGAGCGTGCTCGGCTGTGGTGTCCGCAGCGGTAACGAGGTCTGACGCCGCGAACGAAACGCGAGCCAGTGCTGGAGGCTTCGCTGGAATAGGCTGCGTCGGCCACGCGGCCTCTCCTGGTACGTTGCTCTTCGGGACGGGACGCTCTTCGACGCCGAAGATCGGCTGTCCGGTTTCACGATTCAGGATGTAGAGGTACCCGGACTTGGTCGTGACCGCGAGCGCAGGAATCCGCTGACCGCCGCGTGTGATCTCGAAGAGTGCTGGCGGCGCCGGTGGATCGTGATCCCACAGGTCGTGGTGAATCGTCTGGAAATGCCACTTGTAGGCGCCGGTCTGAATATCGACCGCGACCACCGAGTTGCCGTACAGATTGGCGCCCTTGCGATCGCCTCCGAACCCGCCCGGAATCGGTGAGGCCAGCGGCACGAAGAGCAGCCCGCGCTGCTCGTCAACAGTGAAGTAGAACGGCCAGGCGTTGACGCCAAGACGCCCCTTCCAGCTGTCGCCTTCCCACGACTTGGCGTCGAAGCCCGGTTCACCCGGCTGCGGCACGGCGTGGAACTGCCAGAGCTTGGCGCCAGACCGCGCGTCGTACGCGCGCGGGTCACCGATGCCGCCATTCGCGCCAGGCGGATTGTTGGCGCCAACGATGAGCACGTTGCGAAAGATGCCGGGAACCGAGTTGTAGGGGACGCCGAGGTCCACTTCCCCGTTGGTGCCAAACGTCGCGATGCGCGTGCCCGTGCGGGCATCGAGTGCGACGAGACGACGGCCACTGGTGACGAAGATGCGAGGACCATCGGCCGCGTCGCCAGGCCAATACGACACGCCGCGCCGCGACACGGCTCCTTCCGACATGGGAGCCGTCCAGATCTGGGTGCCGCGCTCGGGGTCGAGTGCCACGACACGTCCTGCAGCCGGCAGGTACATCACGCCGTTCACCACAATGGGCGTGGCTTGCGAATTGACACCGCCCCCTGCTCCACCTCGTCCTCC
This sequence comes from Vicinamibacterales bacterium, assembly GCA_040081675.1. Taxonomy (GTDB): domain Bacteria; phylum Acidobacteriota; class Vicinamibacteria; order Vicinamibacterales; family CAVVIG01; genus CAVVIG01. The sequence goes on along the minus strand of JBEBGB010000046.1, from coordinate 13,153 downwards.
ACCTCGTTCCGTCGCGGGCGCCGCAGCGTCGGCCAAGCCGTACGTCCAACTCCTGGTCAAGCTCGCGACATTACGACTATTGATGTCGGTCAGCGGTGAATAACCAGTGCCGCCGAGATCGTGGCGATAGAGCGGCCAGTCTGCCTGCGCGGGACTTGTGGGCGACGGTTGAGCGCCGACCATCAGCGCGGCGCTGATCGCAAGCAGTCCGGCAAGGGCAATGGTTGAACGCATGCCAGATGCTATACTCCGCGCCCTCACATTCACCAGGGAGAACGCGTATCTTCACCGGAACCATCTCCGACCTCGAGGCTCGACTGGCGGCGGAACACTATGTGGCCGACAGAGGGCTCGCCGTGTCTCTGTTTCTGGCCCTTCGACTGCGAAAGCCGCTGTTCCTCGAAGGCGAGGCAGGAGTCGGCAAGACATCACTTGCGTCGGCGATTGCCGCAGCGCTGGACGCGGAACTCATACGTCTCCAGTGTTACGAAGGGTTGGACATCACACACGCTGTGTACGAGTGGGACTACGCGCGCCAGTTGGTGGAACTGCGCATTCTGGAGGCAGCCGGCGACGTGAACCGCGAAGCCGCTCGACGCGAGCTGTACAGCGAGGCGTTCCTCATCAAGCGAGCCCTGCTCAGGGCGATCGACCCGGCCCGCACGAGACCGGCCGTCCTGCTCATCGACGAGATCGACCGCGCAGATGAGGAATTCGAAGGCTATCTCCTCGAACTGCTGGCCGAATTCCAGATCACGATCCCTGAACTGGGCACGATACGCGCCGAGACGCCGCCACTGGTGATTCTCACGTCGAACCGCACGCGCGAAGTACACGATGCCCTCAAACGTCGCTGTCTGTACCAGTGGATCGACTATCCGTCGCTGGCAAAGGAACGCGCCATCGTGCGCGCGCGGGTGCCGCACGCCAGTGAACGCCTGACCGAGCAAGTCACGGCGCTGGTGCACGAGTTACGCACCGTGGATCTCTATAAGGTGCCTGGCGTCTCCGAAACGCTGGACTGGGTGGGCGCGCTCGCCGCGTTAGACCGGCAGGAGGTGGATCTCACGGCAATCGAGGATACGATCGGCGTTGTGCTGAAATCGCGCGACGATCAGGAAGCGGTGCCAAGCGAGAGGCTGGCCGCGATGCTTCGGAAGGTCCTGGGCGGCTGACGTCTTCCATCGCCATAGAGAACACGCGGACACCCACCCGCATGCCTGCGTTCGTCAACAACCTGCTGTCTTTTGGCCGCCTGCTTCGTGCGGCCGGCCTTGACGTGCCGGTTGGCAGCATGCTCGATCTGCTCGAGGCACTGACGCACGTCGACCCCGGGTCGCGCGACGAGGTATTTCACGCGTCACGCGCCCTGCTCGTACGGCGCCACGAACAGCTCGCGCTCTTCGAGAGCATCTTCGACGCCTTCTGGCGCGATCACTGGAATCCGTTCGCCGGTCGCGAGACGGTCAACGTCAGGGACGAACGAGGGCCACAGGCCAGAGTCACGTCGAACGTGGTGATCGCCGGAGACGCGGGCGGTACAGATGTCGAAGACGAGGAGCCGCCTTCGCTGCCGGCGCTCCGAACATGGAGCGAGGCCGGCGGCCTGGCGCAGAAAGACTTCGCGGAGTTCTCGTCAGAGGAACTGGCACGTGCGCGCGTCGCGCTCGATCGTCTCTCGTGGGCACCCGGCGCGCGGCGCACGCGTCGATGGATTGCCGGACGCGGACCGCGGATCGATCTTCGGCGGGCGATCGGCCTGAGCCTGCGAACGGGCGGCGACCTGCTCAGGCTACCCACACGCAGGCGTCGCGTTGTGCCGCGGCGTCTCGTGCTCCTGTGCGACGTCAGCGGATCGATGGAGCGGTACTCGCGACTGCTCGTGCATTTCGCACACGGCATCGGACAGCAGCACCGCAGGCTCGAGGTGTTCTTCTTCTCGACGGTGTTGACCCGCATCACTCGTCAGCTTCGAACACGACGTATCGGCGCCGCGGCTGCGGCCATCTCAGACGCGGTGCCTGATTGGTCCGGCGGCACGCGGATTGGACCATCGCTCGAGCAGTTTCACAAGCGCTGGTCACGACGTGTGCTCCACGGAGAGCCAGTCGTGCTCCTCATCTCCGACGGATGGGACCGCGGCGATCCGGACGTGCTGCGCGAACAAGTTGCGCGGCTGCAGCGAAGCTGTCACAGGCTGATCTGGCTCAACCCACTCATCGGCACAGAGGGCTACGAACCGCTGACGCGTGGACTCCAGGCCGCGCTGCCCTTCGTGGACGACTTCCTTCCGGCCAGAACCCTCTCCGACCTCGGCGAACTGGCGCGACACCTGGACACCTTGGCGGCTAGCCACAGACTGCGCCGCATGCAGCGGCACGTTCAACTGTCCGAGCGGCAGCCACGTGCTGTCGACGTACGGAGTCCGACCACGCCGCCAGTCCGCGGCCCCGCGCGCAGAACCTCCTGGGCAAAGCAGACATGACCACCATTCGCGGAACGGGTCGGCCCCATCGCCTTGCCAGGTCTGGCCGGCTGTCGAGGGCACTCATTGTCAGCAGCGTGATTGCTGCAGGCGCCGGGTGGATTGCGGAGCGCGGACACGCGCAAGCGGTGCCAAACCTGCCCTTCCAGGTCTCGGCGGCCATTCAGGCCAATTGCCTCGACGGCGGTCTGGCGCGAGTCGGTCTCGACCAGAGGTCCGGCGCTGTGCACTTCGTGGGTTCGAACCTCGGACGCACCCTGCCGCAGCCGTCGGGTCTGGCGCCCTCGGCAGCACCCGAGGAAGCCGCGCGCCACTACCTCTCTGTCTGTGGATCGTTGTTCGGCGCGAACGATCCATCCGCCTCGTTCGAAGTGCGCAAGCAGCGCGACGCAGGCAGCGGACGCACGCTGGTTCGATTCCAGCAGGTGGAGCGCGGTATCCCCGTCATCGCCGGCGAACTCCTCGTCAATCTGAACGCACGACGAGACGTCGTGTCGGTCAGCGGCGAAGTGGCACCGCGGTTCGACGGATCGATCACGCCCGCGATCGCGCGCGAAGACGCAGCCGATACGGCTCGCGAGCTCGTGGCGAAGCAATATCAGCTGCCGTCCGACACTGTCACGGTCACAGCCACGAGTCTGGAAATATTTGCGCCCGGCTTGATTGGGCTCGACGAGGGACCGCAACGGCTCGTGTGGCGGATGGAGGTGCGCGCACGGAGCGCCGACGACATTCGAGAGCTGGTACTCATAGACGCGCAGCAAGGGTCAGTGGCGCTCCATTTCAACCAGGTGGAGACGATCCGCGACCGGCAAACGTACACGGCGAACAACGGGTCCGCGTTGCCGGGCACTGTCGTCTGCCTGGAGGCCGACGACCTGTGCGGCGCGGGTGATGCCCATGCGCAGGGCGCGCACCGACATGCGCGCGACACCTACGACTTCTATCTCGCGAACCATGGCCGCGACGCGATTGACGGGGCTGGCGGCGCACTGGTATCGACGGTGCACTTCCGTCCTGCGGGCGCGCCCAGCGCCGCCTGGGCCAATGCAGGTTGGGACGGCACGCAAATGCTGTACGGCGATGCGTACGGCTTCGCCATGGCGGACGATGTCGTGGCCCACGAGCTGACGCACGGCGTCACGCAGTATGAATCGGGGCTGTTCTACTTCTACCAGTCCGGCGCCATCAACGAGTCGTTCTCGGATGTGTGGGGCGAGTTCGTCGATCAGTCCAACGGCGCAGGCACCGACACGGCGAGTGTCAAATGGCTGATGGGCGAAGACGTCGACGGTCTCGGCGCGATTCGCAGCATGTCGAATCCACCGGCCTACGGCCATCCGGACAAGATGACCAGTTCGTCGTACTCCGGTACGGCCGACGACAATGGCGGCGTGCACAGGAACAGTGGCATCAGCAACAAAGCCGCATTCCTCATGACTGACGGCGGGTCGTTCAATGGACAGACGATCACCGGGCTCGGGCTCGCGAAGGTGGCCAGGATTTACTACGAGGTGAACGCGAACCTCCTGACCTCTGGCGCCGATTACTCGGATCTGTACAACGCGCTCTATCAGGGCTGCCTGAATCTGGTGGGCTCGGCGGGCATTACCCTGGCTGACTGCGCGGAGGTCCGCAAGGCGACCGTCGCAGTGGAAATGAATCTGCAGCCGCTGACCGGCACCAACATCGAGGCCCCGACGTGTCCGGTCGGTCAGTCGCCACGAAACATCTTCTTCGACGATCTCGAGCACGGGGCCGGGAACTTCACGTTCGGGGCGATTGTGGGTTCTTCTCGGTGGCAGCTCGATGCCCCAGGCGACCCCTATGCGCACTCGGGTCGCCATGAACTGTACGCGAACGACACACCCGCAGCGGCGTCTGACACGACCGCATCAATGACGAACAGCTACACCCTCCCGGCAAACGCGTACCTGCGGTTCGACCACTCGTTCTTCTTCGAACAAGAGTTCTCGAGTTGGGACGGCGGAGTCGTCGAATACAGTGCCGACGGCGGCGCATCCTGGGTCGATGCCGGCGCGTTGTTCGACGCGGTCGGGTATAACGGCGCCCTCAACGTGTCGACGAATCCCCTCACAGGCAGGGCGGCCTTCGTCCGCTCGAGTCATGGCTACGTCGCCAGCCGTGCCACGCTCGCGTCGCTCGCCGGTCAGAGTGTTCGATTTCGCTGGCGCATGGGGCTCGACAACTCGGTCGACGCAGGCGGCTGGTGGCTGGACGACATCCGGATCTACACGTGCGGAGCTCCGGCGCCGACCGACGTCAATGGCGACGGTTGGGCGGATCTGCTGTGGCGCAACACTTCGACGGGAGACAACCGTGTCTGGTATCTGAACGGGTCGACCGTGGCGACCCAGGGTAGTCTGCCGCCGTTTGCAGACCCGGCGTGGCAACTGATCGCGACGGCGGACTTCAATGCGGACGGCCATCCCGATGCGATCTGGCGCAACACGACGACGGGCGCGAACGTAGTGTGGTATCTGAACGGCACGACGATCTCGAGTCAAGCGAGCCTGCCGACGGTGGCGGATCTGACCTGGCACCTTGTGGCAAGTGCAGACGTGAACCGCGACGGATCGCCGGATTTGATCTGGCGCAATCAGGTCAACGGGGCGACGCTGGTCTGGTATCTGAACGGCGTAACGCTGGTGGGCCAGGCGAGTATGCCCACGGTCGCGGATCTCAGTTGGACCATTGCGGCCATCGCGGACATGAACGGCGACGCTGCGCCGGATCTGCTCTGGCACAACGTGGTGAATGGCGCGACTGTCGTCTGGAACATGAACGGCGTCAGCATGGTGAGCCAAGGGTCACTGCCGACAGTGCCCGACCTGGCGTGGACGTTGGCGGCGGCGCTCGACGTGAACGCCGACGGCAAGGCGGAGTTGTTCTGGCGCCATCGCGGGACTGGCGCCACAGTGATGTGGTCGCTGTCGGGGCTGCTTGTGACCAACCAGTTGAGTCTGCAGTCCGAACCCGAGACCGCGTGGCACATCGTAGGGCCGACGGCGGCGCAAACCCCAAGCGACGTCAACGGCGACCAGCACCCGGACCTGGTGTGGCACAACACATCGACGGGCGCAAACGCCGTGTGGCTGCTCGACGGCACAACGCTGGTGTCGCAAGCCAGCCTCCCTGGCGTGCCAGACCTGGCGTGGCAACGCGTGGCCACTGCGGATCTAAACGGGGACGGGCATCCGGATCTGATCTGGCGCAATAGCGCGACCGGCGCCGTCCTGGTGTGGCTGCTCAGTGGCACCACCGTGCTGGACCAAGTGGGCTTGCCCACCGTGTCGGATCTGGCGTGGCAACTGGTGACCGCGGCCGACGTGAATGAGGACGCGAAGCCGGACTTGATTTGGCGCAACACTGCGACGGGCGCGAATGTCGTCTGGTATTTGAACGGGACCACGCTGGTCACACAAGGGAGCCTGCCGTCAGTGGGCGATCCCGCATGGCGCATTGCGGCGGCGGCAGACGTAAACGGCGACGGCCATGCCGACTTGTTCTGGCGCAACGCGACGACGGGCGCGAACGTGGTCTGGTATCTGAGCGGGCCGAGTGCGTCGATCCTCTCGCAAGCGGCGCTGGGGCAGGTGGCGGACTTGACGTGGCAGATCGCAGCCGCCGCGGATGTGAACGGCGACGGCCATCCGGACGTGATGTGGCGCAACGCGACAACTGGCGAGAACGTGGTCTGGTTCCTGAATGGAACGAGCTTCCTCAGTCAGGCGAATCTGCCGACGGTGCCGGATGCGGCGTGGGTGTTACGTCCGTAATGGTCTGGTGACTCGCTCCCGACCGCTCGACCGTCCCGGCCCTCCAGGCCTTCCCGGCCTTCCCGGCCTTCGTCTAATGCACCGACGGCTCTGGATCGTCGTCGCTCTCTGACTCCGGTGTGTCCGACTGGTCGACGTCAGCGCCGTCCAGGGCGTCGTCTAAGAGATCCGCGTCCGGCAGATCCGCGTCGGGTTCGCTGAGCGGCAACTGCTCTTCGGCAGGTGTCTGTTCCACAAGCAGGCGGCTTTCGATACCGAGGGACTCGGCCATGTCCTCGACCTTGGGCAGGTCGGTCAGGTCCTTCAGACCGAAGCGAATGAGAAACTCCTTGGTCGTGGCGTACATGAACGGACGACCAACGACCTGCTTGCGTCCCACGATCTTGACGAGGTGACGTTCGAGCAGCGTGTTGAGCACGCCGGACGTGTTCACGCCTCGGATCTCGGTGATCTCGATCGCGGTAATGGGCTGACGGTACGCGATGACGGCCAGGGACTCGAGCGCCTGCACCGAGAGCTTTTGTGTGCTTCGCTCGTGGAACAGGCGGCGTACCCATTCGTTCAGGTCCGCCCTCGTGACAATCTGAAAGCCTCCTGCAACTTCGACCAGTTGCAGCCCGCCGGGACGTTCGTAGTCCACCTTCAGCTCGTCCAGCGCCGCAAGCACGTCTTCCTTCGGCTCGTTGTCGAGCAGCTTCAGCAGAGCCTTCGGAGTCAGCGGATCGGGTGACGCAAAAATCAGCGCCTCCACAATCGACTTCACCTCTGCCGCGGGTCGCTTGAAGTCGTCGCCAGCATCGGTCGACTCGAGCCCTTCGTGGGTCTGATCCGCCACCGGCGGCGCGCCGTCGTCTGCCAGTGTCGCCAGTTGCTCCGCATCAGGAGTCGTGTCAGCCTGAGTGGCCTCCACGCTTGACCCAGCCTCGGTCGCCTCCTGGGCACCACCCGCAACCAACGGTGCGCCGTCGTCTGCAAGCGTCGCCAGTTGCTCCGCATCGGGCGCCGCGGCGTCCTGCGGGGCGTCCACGTTCGACGCAGCCTCCGTCGCTGGTGCCTCAGCGGTCTTGGTTTCCTGCGGGTCCCGCTCGGTTGAATCAGCCACGATACGCCTCCGGATCTCCGGTCGGATGAGGGGCGTCGGCAGGACGCGGACGTTTGTAGACGCGAATGGGACCGAAACTCCCCGACTGGAACACTCTCACCAGCTTCAAGCGAATCATCTCCAACAACGCGAGAAACGTGACAATCAAGCCTGGCTTGTCGTCGACGTCAGCGAACAAATCCTCGAACCCGCAGGCCTCGTGCTCCGACAGACGCGCCAGCAGCTGCTCGATGCGAACTTCGACTGGCATCTGCTCGGCCGGCAGCACCATCGTCGGCCGGGTCTTCGAGCGCTGCACGACGGCCTGAAATGCCGCCAGCAGTCCGAAGAGGTCGACCTCGAGTTCGGGCTCGTAGTCGTCTCCGGCGATGTTCGCGACACGTTCGTCCGGGCGCTGCCACTGCGCCGCCCGCAGTTGTTCGCGCTCGTGCAGCAGTTCCGCGGCAGCCTTGAACTTCTGATGCTCGAGCAGCCGACGCACCAGCACGTCGCGAGGATCCTCGTCGTCGCCTTCGACCTGTGCGGCGGTCTCGGGACGCGGCAACAACATCTTCGACTTGATGTGAATGAGCGTCGCCGCCATCACCAGGAACTCCCCGGCAATGTCGAGGTCGAGCTCCTGCATCAATTTGATGGTCTCGAGGTACTGCGACGTGATGAGCGCGATCGGGATGTCGTAGACGTTCACCTCACTGCGCTTGATGAGGTGAAGCAGCAGGTCGAGGGGTCCCTCGAAGTTGACGTTCTCGACCCGGATGGGCAGCGACTCCAGCGCTGATTCGAATTCCTCAGGCTGTGTCATGTTACCGGTAGGAAATCTTCATGGCCTCGCGCACGCGGGCCATTGTCTCGACGGCGACGCTGCGCGCTCGACGCGAGCCTTCGAACAAAATGTCTCGAATCGCTCCAGGCTTGGCAAGCAGGGCGGCGCGCCGCTCGCGGATGGGATCGAGGTGCGCGTTCAGCGCCGTTGCGAGCTTGGTCTTGACCTCGACGTCGCCAACCTTGCCCGCGCGGTAGCGCGCCTTGAGGTCGTCCACCTCGTCGAGATTCGGGTTGAACGCGTCGTGATAGATGAACACCGGGTTGCCTTCGACAGTGCCCGGGATGTCGGCACGCACACGTTTCGGGTCCGTGTACATCTGCCGGACCTTCTTCTTCACGTCCTCTGCCGAGTCCGACAGATGGATGGTGTTCCCGAGGCTCTTGCTCATCTTCTTGTCGCCGTCGAGCCCCGGGAGCCTTGCGAATTTCGTGAGCCGCGGCTGCGGCTCCACCAGCACCTCGCCGAAGAAGTTGTTGAAGCGACGCACCGATTCGCGAGCCAATTCGAGGTGCGCGACCTGGTCCTCGCCGACAGGCACGAACTTGCCGTCGTACAGCGCGACATCAGCGGTCTGCAGCAACGGATAGCCCAGGAATCCGATCGACGACAGATCCTTGTCGCGCAGGTTCTCCTGCTGCTCCTTGTAGGTCGGCACACGTTCCAGCCACGGCACCGGTACCACCATCGACATGAGCAGGTACAGCTCTGCGTGCTCTGGCACGAGCGACTGCACGAACAACGTGCTCTTCTCCGGATCCAGGCCTGCGGCTATCCAATCCGCGACGTTCTCGTAGGCGAACTCGGTCACCCTCGACGAGTCGGCAAAATCGCTGGTGAGCGCATGCCAGTCGGCGACGAAATAGAAGCAGTCGAGTTCGGCCTGCAGCGGCACCCAGTTGCTCAAGGCACCAACCAGGTGACCCAGATGCAGCTGGCCGGTCGGACGCATGCCCGACACGACGCGGGCTTTCTTTTCAGATGATGAAATAGCGGTCATTGCGGAACGATGAGGTGATGACAGCCAGCGCGAAATCGATGGCCGGCAAGGTCGTACAGGTTACGGCTGCCCTGCGAAAAAGGCAAGGACACCGTCCGCCAGCTTGGCGCCTATTACCGCCGCGAGTTCCTCACGGGTCGCGCGTCTGACACCGGCCAGACTGCCGAAGGTCGTCAGCAATTGCTTGCGACGCCGAGGTCCGACGCCAGGAATGGCGTCCAGTGCCGACCCCAGATCGCGCATCGTTCTCGCTTTTCGGTGGAACGACACGGCAAAGCGATGCGCCTCGTCGCGAATGCGTTGCACCAGCAACAGCGCGGGGTCGTCTTGACGAATCGCAATCGGTTGCTCGTGATCGCGCGTGAACAACAGTTCTTCCTTCTTCGCGATCCCAACCGCCACCAGGTTCGCGAGCCCGAGTTCCTCGAGCGCCGTGTAGGCGGCCGACAACTGTCCTTTGCCGCCGTCGATCAGCACCAGGTCAGGGAACGGTCCGCCCTGCTCGAGCACCGCACGGTAGCGACGGAGGACCACCTCATGCATCGACGCAAAATCGTCCTGAATGCGCGCCGCGGATCCGTCGGTTGGCACTGGGATGTGGGCGATTGCCTCGACGTGGTTGCCAGACGAATGTGCTCCAGTACCCGGCGCACCAACGGCCGCGCCCCGGCGCCCGAATGTGCCGCGCATGCGAAATTTTCGATATTCTCCGCGCTTCATGCGGCCGTCGATGCATACCACCATGGACGCCACGGTTTCGCTGCCCTGGAACGTGGAGATGTCGAAACACTCGATACGGCGAGGGAGCGCCTGCAGGCCGAGGACCTGCTGCAAGGTCGCCAGCGCATCGTACTGCGCGGCCGTCTCGGTGTTGAAGCGTGACTGGTACGACAGGCCCGCGTTCCGGCTCGCCAGGTCCACCAGCCCGCGCTTGTCTCCACGCTGGGGCACGATGAAGCGCACCTTTCGACCGTCGCGCTCGGACAACCACGTCTCGAGCGCTTCGCGTTCCTCTGGCTCGATGGGCAAGTGCACTTCCGAGGGCGCCGTGCGAATCTCGTAGAACTGCTGAATCGCTGCCGCGAGCACCTCGCTCTCGTCTCGCCCGACGATGGCCGCTTCAGTTCCGAGGTCCACGCGTTCGACGACGCGTCCACCGCGCACTTGAAAGACCATGACCGCGGCACCGGCCGGTCCGATCTTGGCGCCAAACACATCGCGGTTGTTCAGCTCGACTGTGGCCATCTTCTGCTGCCTGTCTCCGAGCGTCTGAATCGTGCGAATCGAATCGCGGATCTGCGCGGCTTCCTCGAAACGCTCCGCATCCGACGCTTCGAACATCTGGTCGCGCAGCTGGCCGGCCAACTCGTCGTTGCGACCTTCCAGGAACAGGCGCGTGTGTTCCACGGCACGCCCGTAGTCGGCGGGACTGCAGATGGAGGCGACGCACGGCGCCACACAGCGCTTGATGTCGTACTCGAGACACGGCCGGTTGCGTGCGCCAGTGATCACTTCGTTACACGAGCGGATGCCGAACAGGCGGTGCGTCAGCGACATGGTCTTGCGCGCGAACCGCGCAGGCATGAACGGACCGGCGTAGAAACTGCCGTCGCGCTCGACCCCGCGCGCCACCAGCACGCGCGGAAAGGCCTCAGTGGTCGTCAACTGCAGGTAGGGGTAATTCTTGTCGTCGCGCAGCAGGATGTTGTACTTGGGGCTCCGCTGCTTGATCAGGTTGTTTTCGAGCGCCAGCGCCTCCACCACCGAATCGGTGACGATGAACTCGAGCCGGACGATCTCGTCGAGCAGCGCGTCGGTCTTCGGGCTCGTGCCGTAGGCCCCCAGGTAGTTGCGGACACGGTCGCGAAGCGCGCGGGCCTTGCCGACGTAAATGGTGTCGTCATTCGCGTTGAAGTACAGGTAGACACCAGGCTGCTCCGGCAGCCGGGCTATCTGCTCCTTGAGTTCGCGAATCGCCATACGTTACTATGCAGCGTTTCGGGCTCTCGCCCGGACCCTCCATTATATCTGTGCCTTCGAACGCTCAAGTCCTTACGCCGCAACCCGATCGCAGCCGTGCAGCCCCGGCGTCGAAGCCGAGGATGACCTTCACTGGTCTCATCGGCGCGATCTGCTGGTTCCCAATGCGCGCCATCATTGCGTTCTGTGTCGCGCTGCGGATTCATCCGAACGTGCTGACGCTGGTCGGCGTCATCATCAACGTTGGTGCCGCGTGGGCGCTTGGCATGCGGCGATTTACGCTCGCTGGCTTCGTGATGATTGTCGCGAACATCTTCGACTTCATCGACGGCAAGGTCGCGCACCAGCTGCATCTGGAATCGCGCTTCGGTGCGTTCTGGGACTCGACGCTCGATCGCTTTTCAGACCTCGCGCTCTTCACAGGCCTCATCTACCTGTACTCGACGTTGGGACGGACTGACTACGTCATGGTCGCGTCAGCCGCATTGATCTTTACGATCATGACCAGCTACGCCAGGGCGCGCGCCGAGTGCCTCATCGAGAAGTGCAAGGTGGGCTTCATGGAGCGGCCCGAGCGCATCGTGCTGTTCATGATTGGCGCGTTCAGCAACCGGTTCGCGGGTGTGCTGTGGGTCATCCTGGCGCTCTCCGTGCTGACGGTCGCGAACCGGATCTACTACACCTACCTGGCGCTGAACGACCTGCCCATGCCGACGCGCACCGGTGTCCGCGGCGCGTTCAATCGGGCATTCTTCTGGACCGACCAGCGCACCACCCTGCCTTACGACTGCTGGGTGCTGTCCATCCTCGCCTTCGTGTGGCTCGTGCCGCCTGACTGGCTAGGCGATCCGACGGCGACAGGCACGGGTCTGGCCGGCTTGATGGCCAGCTGGTTCTAGGCGAACATTGAGATCTCAGATTGAAGATGGAAGATTGAAGATTGCCTTCCGGACTTTGCAGACCTTGCAGACCGTCCCGGCCTTCCTGACCGTCCCGACCGACCCGACCGACCCGACCTTCCTGGCCGTCCCGGCCTCGTGTCACGCCTCGTCGCGCTCGTCGTGCGCACCGAGATCGAGCCCCTTCTTCTCGAACTGAATTTCGTGTCCGCCGATCTTGTCCCGCAGCAAGCGCCTGGACGCCCCGTAGTGTTCGGACGGTACCGCGAGCGTGCGGGCGAGATTCTTTCGTCGTGAGATGACACTCAGCGACACCGAGTGATCGCCCTCGCGCCAGCTGATGCCGCCCACTTCGCTGTAGGGCATGAAAGCCGAGTCGGCCCAGATCCCGTCCTCGTAGAAGCCGCGTCCGATCCGCTGACGCAAGGGCACCAGATATCCGAAGTAGACGAACATCATGAGTTCGCCGAACGCTTCCCGGTGGACGACGAACACCTTGACGAGCACGAGAATGCCAGTCGCGATACCGAGACCGATCGTGAGTCCGTAGTACGGAGGCCGCTTCGGCGACCAGACCAGCAACGCGCTGCTCTTGCGTTTCAGGAACTGGCGGTACTCGACAGCCAGACGCGCGTTTGCGATGAGGAAGCCGGCGCCAAGCAGAACCAGCGTGCCGGTGACGAGGTCCACGGCCAGATTCTAGCAACTGGTCCTTGGTTCTTGGTTCCTTGTGCCTGGGCTTTGAAAAACTCTGGCCTGGTGGGCCGCAGTCGCGAGGTCGCTACTGATCGTGGACGTTGGCGAGCGTCGGGTCGAAGCAGTGGCGGCACCGAGCCTCGTACATGCCCGTGGCGCCGACCAGAACACGGTCGCTGCTGGCGACGAGGCGCTGCGTGTGATTGGCGGGGTCTCCGCACACGACACAAATGGCCAGGGTCTTGGTGATGTACTCCGCAATGGCAAGTAGCTGCGGCATCGGTTCGAACGGACGACCCAGGTAGTCCTGATCCAGCCCGGCGACGATGACCCGCTTGCCGCTGTCTGCCAGGGTGTTGCAGGCAGCC
>JBEBGB010001257.1:0-1194 GCA_040081675.1 Vicinamibacterales bacterium | reverse complement strand
TTCGCCGGACCGGAAACAGCCCGTCGCCTACCAGGCCACGATTGGCTACTCGCGTGAGTTGAGCTCGTCGATCGCGATTGGCGCCGACTTCATCCACACCGCCAACCGGGACATGTTCCTCCAGAGGAACCTGAACCCGATGGTGCGTGCGAACACGACCCGCACCGGAGCCATCACGCGCGTCGACGCATTTGGCGTGCTGGGTGAACCGTACAGCCAGCAGGTCTGGGTCATGGAGAATACGGGCTACTCCAACTACAAAGCGCTGAACTTCTCGCTCGAGAAGCGCTACGCCAACAACTGGTCGGGACGCGTCTCCTACTCGCTCTCGAAATCGAGGGGAACAGCCGAGAACCAGAACAGCACCAACCAGTACCAGTTCCTGACCAACCTCAATCTGGACAAACTGGAAGCTCCCTCCAGCGTGGACCGGCGGCACGTGCTGTCGCTCAACGGCCGCACGGAAATTCCGAAAACCCACGGGATCACCCTCTCATCGACCGTGCGATACATGAGCGGCTCCCCCTTTACCATCTTCAACAGCAACGTCGACGTTGACCTGAACGGCGAGCTGGTCGACCCGTCGCCGGCCGGCACCTATAGCGGCACGGCTCTGAACGCCATGCAGAGCGTTGAGAACAAGGGCGGGCGCAACGGCGCCATTGGGCCTGATTACTTCCAGGTCGACATGCGTGCGGGCTGGCGGGGACATCTGCGAGGAAACCGTTCGCTCGAGCTTTTCCTGGACATGTTCAACATCACGAACCGCGTGAACTGGGACAACCCGGGCACGGCGAACGCAGACGAGCGGCTCTCGACGGCGTTTCTCCGGCTGACGACCCTCCGGGGCGGCAGCGGGTTCCCACGTCAAGCCAACTTCGGCATCAGATTCGAGTTCTAGACCCCGGTCGCGCAAGCGACATGCAGAGGGCCGGGCGACAACGCCCGGCCCTCTCTGTTATTGGCTTCAATCGCTCACCCTGCGCTCCCCCTCGGGCGAAAGGAAGCGACTACACACTAGGCGTTCTCATCCGCGAGCGCGACGTGCTGAGTGGCGCCGAAATCTCAGCTGCCGACCACCTGTCCAGCGTTGACGATCCACGGCGTGCCGAACTGATCGATCAGCATGCCGAACCCCTTCGCCCAGAACGTCGCCTGAAACGGCATCTGCACCTTGCCGCCGGTCGCAAGCGC
>JBEBGB010001256.1:0-1195 GCA_040081675.1 Vicinamibacterales bacterium | reverse complement strand
CATGCAGATGGCGTCGAGACCCACACGTTTGACCGCGACCGTACCTCGCCCATCGACCCAGGCCACGATCACCCCACCGGCGATGCTCGCAACAGATGGTGTGTGCCCACCCTCGGCGTCACTGATCTGGGTGGTCGAGAGGAACTTCGCGAGGCCGTGGTGTGCCGGAATAATCTGACGCATGGAGACCGTGCGTCCAACGGCACCGGCCTCATCCCAGACTGCAACGATGGTGTCGTTGGGGTCGGTCGTCACTCGCACATGGGCCGCATCGAGCCGACGCTCGGCCAGCAACTGCGTTTCACCAAACCACTGGCCGTCAGAAGACGCCGCGTAGAAGATCTGGCGCGGCAGGCCGGCATCGCCGCGACCCACCCACGCGGCATGGATCCAGTGGCGGGTGTCGACGGTCGCGGCAACGTCTCCGTTCGAACACGCCCACTCGGCCTGACCGTGGTTCACAGACACACGGAGGACCGACTGTCGCGGCGAGACGAGCAGCAGCTCTCCGAACGGATCGCACGAGAGGTTCGGCACGGCCGCTGCGCGCGGGCCGGGCCCCTCGGCGTCAGTGCGCCCCGTCCACGGTCGTACCAGACGCGTCACACGCTCGCCGTCCGCAGCACGCCACTCGATGCGCACAGCGGGCGGCATGTGGGAAGCCGGAGCGGGCAGTTCGAACTCCGCAAAGACGGCCGCCGCTTCGTCAACTCGTTCGAGTTCCTTGCTGACCGGTGTGGGCGGTGAGAAAGTCGCACCGTTATCCGAACTGGTGGCCACGTACACCATTGCGCCACGCGTATCCCTGGTGGCCCACGCCACCGCCACGAACGGCGTTGCGGACGTCACGACCGGCGCCGTGCCGAGGGCGCCAGGCACGGTCAGATCGACACGCGCCCCTACGCCAAGTGGCGGCACAAAGGGCAGCGACGGCGCCCGACGGCACGCCGCGGGCACCATGGACAGCAGAAGCACGAGATACAGCGGGCGCCACAGAGCCAGAAGCCACCTCTCACGAAGCGTGTGTCTCGAAACTCGGACCAGCACGAGAGACCGTGCGCGCCCACCCACGGCGATGCAGTCGCGGGCGGGCGCCAACGGCCGGCCAGTGAGGCGAGCGGGTCGGAGCCTCTCGACTGGCTGACTCAACGCTACGAGGTGCGTCGGGACGCTCGCAATCGCTCTGCAGTCGGCC
>JBEBGB010001255.1:0-1197 GCA_040081675.1 Vicinamibacterales bacterium | reverse complement strand
GCTCGCGCATCGCGGACTGCAGTCCGGGAACGACGTCTTCCATCTGTTCGCAGGGACGCGTCTCTCCGAGGACCATGAGCTGCAAGGCGCCGACCTGCAGAATGCGCCCGCGTGTCTCGCGCAGTGGGAACCCGCTCACCATCAAGTTCGCACGCCGTCCGGACGGATCGGCGGTGCCGCCGACCTCGGTCATCAGGCGCGCCCACACCTCCTGCTCGATGAGCGTGACCGGACGATACGGGTTGTTGTCGGCGCTGCCGGCGAGGCCGCGCTCGCCAATGTGCACGCGCGGCACGCTGTCCATCGGACCACCATGCGCTCGCTTCACCCAGATGGCTTCGAGCCGTCCCATCGCCGTTGAGCCTCCGTGGACGAAAAAGGGCGGTGGCTGTTACCAACCACCGCCCGACGTGGACGTGCGACGTGTGACCCGCGACTGCGGCTTGCCGACTTGCACTTACTGAGCGGGCTTGGCTCGCCCCACGTAGGCGCCACGCGCCACGATCTTGCCTTCCATCGCCTTCTCGATGTCTGCGCGGGTCGCGCCGGCTGCGAGTTCGAGGGGCGCGTTGAGTGCGTACACCTGAAAGACGTAGTGGTGATAGGGATGGCCGGGTGGCGGCGCAGGCCCCATGTACTGCGGACCACGCATGCTCAACTGACCGGCGCCCGACGGAATCGGTCCCGCTTCCGGGAGCGAGGTGGCGCTTGCTGGAATGTTGTAGACCACCCAGTGCGTGATGTCGTTGTGCAGGTTGCCGGCGGGGATCGCTACGTCAACGTCGTGCATGATGACGACGAACGCAGCCGTGCCCTCTGGCGCACCGGTCCAGCTCAGTTGCGGCGAGACGCCCTGCCCGCCGGAATACTTCGGCGGAATCTCCGCGCCGTCAGCGAACGATGTCGACGTGATCGTCAGCATCGCCAGACCGCCGCCGCCCCGACCCCCGCGTCCTCCGCCAGCGGCCGGCGGGTTCTGCGCCGACGCCAGGCTTGCGCCGAGCAGCAGCATCAGAGTTGACTGCGACAGATGCCGCACCAAACGAGTTGACATCCTTCTCTCCTCCAATTCGCGATCGAGGACTCGACCAACCTGGACATCTTCGCATGATTGTGAACTCTCGCAGGAATTGGCAGCAACGTGTGCCCTCCGGGTAAATGGGCCAACAGACAAGTTCGTAGTCCAGATAGAGCAGT
>JBEBGB010001254.1:0-1199 GCA_040081675.1 Vicinamibacterales bacterium | reverse complement strand
CGCAGTCCTCGTAGAATTCACCAGGAGGGTTGACGGTGGGAATGCGGATCAGGTCCGCCGCGAAGCCGACGATCTCGTCAGCGGCGCGCTCGACTTCCTCGAGCACGCGGTCTGTGACGCTTGCAGCGCTCATGGCGTGTGGACTGTCAACTATAGTACGGAACACGCTCGTGCACCGCTCGCGCGGCTTCCCTTTCCGAGGGCACTTCGATGCAGCACTCATGGTTTCTCGCGGCGTTCGGTCTGGGGGCGGTGGTGGTCGGCGCGGCCGCCCAGGCACCGACCTCTTCGCCTGCCCGAACCACTGCGCAGATCACGTCGGCGAACCGGACGATTACGGCCGTCGATCGCATCAAGGTCGGGAGCATCACGCTCGCCGAGCGTCCGACCGGCTGCACCGTGATCCTCGTCGACGGTGACGGCGCTGTAGGTGGCGTCTCTCAACGCGGCGGGTCTCCAGGTACACGCGAAACCGACCTGCTCGATCCCTCCAACATGGTCGACAAGGTGAACGCCATCGTTCTTGCGGGCGGCAGTGCGTTTGGGCTCGATGCGGCAACCGGCACCGTGCGCTGGCTCGAGGAACACGGGATGGGTTGGGACGTGCGCATCGCAAAGGTGCCCATCGTCCCATCGGCCATCCTGTTCGACCTCCCGATTGGCAACAACCCGAAGGTGCGTCCCACGGCTGACTGCGGGTATCGAGCCGCGGCGGAGGCTTCGTCGGCGTCGGTGAGAGAAGGCACGGTCGGTGCCGGCGCGGGTGCAACGGTTGGCAAGAGTGCAGGCGCGGGACGCTCGATGAAGGCAGGTCTTGGCAGCTGGGAGATCTCGCTGCCAAATGGACTGAAGGTCGGCGCGATCGTCGCGGTGAATGCGGTTGGCGACATCATCGACCCGGACACCGGTCGGGTGGTCGCAGGTGTGCGCAACCCGGACGGCACGCTTGCCGATGCGCGCACGCTGCTGCGCTCTGGCGGGCCGCGTGAGCAGCCGCGTCCTGGTGCGAACACCACGATTGGGGTCGTTGCGACCAACGCGAAGCTCACCAAGGCGCAGGTGCATCGCATGGCGCTGATGGCCGACGATGGGTTCGCGCGAGCGATCTTTCCGTCGCACACCATGGGCGATGGCGACACGGTGTTCTCGCTCGCCACGGGCACGTGGACCGGCGAGATCGACATCACGCAGATCGGCGC
>JBEBGB010001253.1:0-1200 GCA_040081675.1 Vicinamibacterales bacterium | reverse complement strand
AGCACGCGCAGCGAGAGTCACATTCCGGGTGGTCACGTACTGGCGATCGACGCCAAGACCGGCAAGGTGATCTGGCACTTCAACACGATCCCCCAGGACGAGAAAGATCAGGGCTGGGACATTGCGGGTCCGACCTGGGTTGGCGGTGAGCGTAACGGTGGAGGCATCTGGGAAACAGCCGCTATCGACCCCGAGCTCGGCATGCTCTATATGGCCATCGGCAATCCGTTTGGCGACAGCACGAAGCGCGCCGGCACGAATCTGTTCACCAACTCGATCATCGCGCTCACGCTCGATACGGGAAAGTTGAAGTGGTACTTCCAGCAGACGCATCACGATGTGTGGGACTACGACTCGGGGGCGCCGCCAATCCTGTTCGACATGCAGGTGGGCGGACGCCGCGTCAAGGCCGTCGCGGAAGCGAGCAAGAACGGATATCTCTACATCCTCGATCGTGAGACGGGGAAGCCTGTGCATTCGGTCAAGGAGATGCCGGTTCCGACTGACAACCCGGGTGCTGGTCAGGCCCCGTGGCCGACGCAGCCGATTCCGTTCACTGCGAGCGGCAAGCCCATGGAGCCGGTGTGTCCGATCGAACCACTGGACATTCCCGCCGACCAACTCGCGAAGAACAAGATCGTCCCGATCTTCACCCCCATGCGTCCGAACCAGATCATCGCGCCGGGCACCGGCGGGGGCACCAACTACAGCCCGTTGGCGTACAGCCCGCAGACTGGGCTCTTGTACGTCAACGCCATCGACCAGCCGCTCAATTCTGGCCGGGGCCCGAAGATGTACTTCTCCGCATACGACCCGACGACCGGAGAGTTGAAATGGCGGCAGATCTTCGAGGGGTTCGGTCAGGCGGGACCGGTCGTCACCTCGAGCGGCCTGGTGTTCGTCGGCACGGGCAGCAATATCGCCGGGTACTTTTTCGCACTCGACGCCGTGAGCGGCGAGGTGCTGTGGAAGTTCAACACCGGTGCAGGCGTCTTCTCGTCGCCGTCGACGTACGCGGTGAACGGCGAGCAGTACGTGGCCGTGGCGTCCGGTGGCGGCGACCGTGGACGCCGAGGCGGCGATCTCATTCTGAGCTTCGCACTTCCGCAGAGGTAAGGAGACACCTATGACACTCACGATCACAAAGGCCCTGACGGTGGCGGTGTCGGTCGTCGCAGGTGCGGGAGCCGTGCTTGTCGC
>JBEBGB010001252.1:0-1201 GCA_040081675.1 Vicinamibacterales bacterium | reverse complement strand
CCACTCGATGGTATCTGGCTGACGGGGCCGTATCTGCACAACGGATCGGTGCCGTCGCTGGCCGATCTGCTCGAACCGGTGGACGCGCGCACGAAGATGTTCTGGCGAGGCAATGATCTGTTCGACGCCGAACGCGTCGGGTTCGTGAGTGCCGGCGAGGAGGCCGAGCGCGTGGGCACACCGCTCGATGTGACCAAGCCTGGTAACAGCAACGCAGGCCACACCTACGGCACGACACTGTCCGCCGACGAGAAGCGCGCACTACTGGAGTACCTGAAGACGCTGTAATGTTGCGGCTGTTCAGCGAGGAGGACCGATGTCGAGAGGAATCCGGCTCGTCGTAACGCTCGCGTGTCTCTGGGTCATTCAGATCTCTGTCAGTCACGTCTACACGCAGGGCCGCGGCGGGGGCCGCGGTCAGGCCTTGGCGCTTCCGGAAGGAGAGGGGAAGGAGGCCGTCCAGAGCCAGTGCTCGAAGTGCCACTCCCTGAACCTCCTCGCCAACTCCGGTGGCTACACGAGAGGTGGGTGGGCCGATCTGTTTGGCACGATGGTCGTGCTTCCGGAGCAACAGAAGGCGCAAGTCGCCGAGTACCTCGCGAAGAACTTTCCCGAGCAGCCAAGACCGTCGCCGGTGGTGATTCCGGGACCCGTGAGCATCGCGATCAAAGAGTGGTCGGTGCCGTCGCTTGGCTCGCGGCCGCACGATCCCGAGCCGGGACCTGGCGGGGCCATCTGGTGGACCGGCATGTTCGCGAACGTGGTCGGACGATTCGATCCCAAGTCGGGCGCCCTGAAGGAGTTCCCACTCGAGACGCCTGCGTCTGGACCGCATGGTCTCGAGCTTGATCGGGATGGTCACCTGTGGTTCACGGCCAACTCGAAGGGCTATCTCGGCAAACTGGATCCGGCCACCGGCGACATCACCGAGTACAAGCTGCCCGACGAGGTGCGCGACCCACACACGCCGCTCTTCGCGCCAAACGGCATGCTGTTCTTCACCGCGCAGAACGCGAACTACGTGGGGCGCCTGAATCCAAAGACCGGCGAGATCAAAGTGGCGAAGACGCCGACAGAGCGGGCCAATCCCTACGGGCTGGTGATGAGTTCGCACGCGGTTCCATTCGCCTGCGACTTTGGCACCAACAAGATCATTCGCATCGATCCAGAGACGCTCGCCATTCAGGAATATCCACTGCCG
>JBEBGB010000391.1:0-5017 GCA_040081675.1 Vicinamibacterales bacterium | reverse complement strand
GCGCTCGGCATGAACGGCAATCACTACCGCGTCTTCGAGGACATGTTCTGACAAAGGGCGGGCAAGGCGGGCAAACGATGGTGTCATCCGGGCCGCGAAGACCGCGACTGCTCCAACCGCTGCTCGGGCCTTCGTGTTCCTGGTGATGTCGGACCGGGCCTGCCTGAGCCTGCTCGGCCCTGCGCCTACTTCGACTGCGCGGCTTCGAAGCGGTAGATCACGTACTCGATTGGCCCATCCAACTCGCTGAAGCGGTGCGGGAGTCCTGCCGGGATGACGACGATGTCGTGCGCCTTGACCTTCTGCGTCGTGCCGCCTGCTTGTGTCACGTAGAAGCTCGGTGTCGGTCCCAGATTCGGCGGATCAGAGACGGGCGTGGGTTCTTGCGGCGTGCCACCTGTGAAGAGCGTGCCAGAGCCCTGGATGATCTGGAAAATCTCCGTCAGTTCGTTGTGCAGGAGGGTGGGATAGAATGAAGTGTTGTCGCGGCACATGTCGCGATCGGTCGGGGCGTGGCTCAGCCTGGTAGAGCGCTCGCTTTGGGAGCGAGATGTCGCTGGTTCGAATCCAGTCGCCCCGACCAATTCCACCGTAGCCCAACGGCGAAGGCGGACATCCTACGAGCTACGAACGATCCTGGCGTTCGAGGGAATCGACCCGTTTCGGTGCGCGCAACGTCTGACTTCGTACGTGAGCGGAGGTCCGTATCAGGATCGCGGGATGCTGGACTGTCGCACCACTCGTCGCCTGGGTGGTTGCTTCGCACGCGCCCTTGGCCGAAGAACATCCGGCGCAGCCGGTTTGCTTCGCTCGCGGTCCGGCAATACCGAACACGCGTCGTAACAGCGCCGCACTCGCGGCGAAAGCGACCAGTGTCACGACGGTGTCCTGAAGAATCTCCACGGAATCCTCGCGCCTACGATACCCCGGCCGCCCGAAGACCCTGATACACCAGCAAGGCGACGACGTAGGCCAGGCCCGACATGTACCCAAGCTGCAGGGCCGCGTACCGAAGACCGCCGGCCTCTTTCCGTGTGACGGTCAACGTTGGCAGGCACTGCATCGCCAGCACGAAGAAGACGAGCGCCGCCGCGGACGCGGACGGCGTGAAGACCGCCGAACCATCGTCCCGCGTCATGCCGCGAATGCGCGCGACCACGCCCTCGTCCACATCAGCATCCGCCTGGCCACCCGCAAGCACGGACATCGTGGACACGAACACCTCACGGGCCAGGAAGCTGGTGAGGACGCCAACCGTGAGCTGCCAGTCGAAACCGAGCGGCTTGAACACCGGGGCAACCGTGTGGCCGATGCGGCCGGCAAAACTCCCGGCCTGGTCGGCTCGGGACTGCAGCGAAGCCGCTTCGGCCATCAGCACCGACGCTCGGTCGCCCTCGACACCGGGGGCCGCCGCCTCGAGTCGAAGGGCCTCCACACGCGGCAGCACCGGTACCTTCGGATAGGCACTCAGCCACCACATGACGATGCAGATGGCGACGATCACAGTGCCAGCCGTCGTCAGGAATGAGAGGCCCTGGTCCTTCGCCGCCAGCAGCGCATTCCTGACCGATGGAACCTTGTAGGTCGGCAGCTCCAGGATCATGGGACGCGCACGGCCCGGCAGTATCGTGCGCCTGACGAGCCACGCCGTGAACAATGCTGCGGCTGCGCCAAGCAGGTAACAGCCTGCGAACGCCAGGCCAGCTGCCGCCGGCCGTCCGGCGAAGAGGAGCGTCGTGAGAAGCACGTACACCGGCAGACGGGCAGAGCAACTCATGAACGGGGCGACGAGAATTGTCGCCAGACGATCGCCGCGATCCGGAATGAGTCTCGCACTCATGATGCCGGGCAGTGCACAGGCATGAGAGGTCAGCAGCGGAACGAATGCGTGGCCTGGCAGACCGAACCGTGCGAGCAGCCGATCCAGGACGAACGCGGCGCGAGCCAGGTAGCCTGTGTCCTCGAGCAGGGTAATGAGAAAGAACAGGAGGCAAATCTGCGGCAGGAAAACGACCGTGCCCGCAATGCCGCCCACGACACCCTGGCTCAGCAGGTCGCGCACGGCTCCCGCCGGTAACCATGTTTCGACCAGTCGCCCGAGCCCAGCGAAGATCGCTTCGATCAAGTCCATCGGCACAGTGGCGAGCGCAAAGAGCATCCAGAACAGTCCGCTCATCACCGACAGAAAGACCAGCAGACCAAGAATGGGATGGGTCAGTACGCGATCGAGGCGTTCGGTGAGGTGGTCAACACCATCGACCACAGGCGTGTCTCCGGAGGTCACGTCTGCGGCAAGCTCTTCGGCCCACGCCATCAACGCTTCAGCGGTCGCATTCACGAGTGGCAGGCTGGCAGGAGCCCGCCGCGCGGCCAGCACCGCGCGGCGCAGCACGTTGAGTCCGCTGCCAGTCCTGGCCACCATCGGGACCACTGGCGCACCAAGACGGCGGGACAACGCGGCGGCATCGATAACCAGGCCCCGCCTCTGCGCCAGGTCACTCATGTTGAGGGCGATGACGACGCGATGCTCCCCAGCAAGAATCTGCGCCACGAGCACCAGGTTGCGCGTGAGATTGCAGGCATCGACGACCACCACGATCGCGTCATTGGCTGAGGCGCCGGCAAGTGCCGCTGTGGCGATGGCGCTCTCCGGGGTTTCCAGATGCAAGTCGTAGACGCCGGGAAGATCCAAAATCTCGATCGGCCGCCCCAGTTCGAACCACTGGCTCCGTCCTGTTCGAACCGCGGTCGTGGTCCCGGGGAAATTCGACGTCTTCGCGCGCGCCCCGCACAATGTGTTGAACAGCGTTGTCTTGCCGGTATTCGGGTTGCCGGCCAGCACGATCCGACGCAGGTCGATTTCTATTTGATGAGCTGGCTCTGGGAGGATAGCGGCTGGCGGCGTCACCGGACGTCTCGTTCGGTGACGGCGACATAGATCGACTGCGCGACTACCTTCGATAGTCCGATGCGCGTCGATCGCACCTGGATGATGCAGGGGTCGCCGAGCCGGCAGACTCTCAAGTGGGCACCGTCGGTGAGGCCGAGCGAGCGTAGGACGGCACGCGACTGGTGATCGAGCACGTGCCGCAGGACGGCACGCGTCCCTGGCGCGAGCTCTAGCAGGGAAACCGTCGTCCCAGGGCGGACAGCTGGGTGATCAGGGGACGTCGCACCGTCAACCATGGGGATGCAGATAGTACCACATAATGAGACGCGATCTCATTATTGGCCGTCCGAAGTCGCCCCTCGCAGTCCCAGCCTCGCTGAGGGCAGCGTGGTCGAAATCGTCGTGCCTCTCCCGCGCGTGCTCGTCGCCACAATCGAGCCGCCATGGCACACGACGATCGCCTTGACGATGGAGAGTCCCATTCCGGAACCGGGCGACGCGGTGCCATCTGAGTGGGTGGCCTGTAGAAGCGATCGAAGACATACGGCAGGTGCTCGGCCGCGATGCCCTCTCCTGAGTCGCGAACGGTGAGCACAACTGCCGACGAATCGGTAACCGCACCCAAATGGATCGTGCCACCGGGCTCAAACGCGGCATCGACCGCGACAGAGGCGCGTCAGTCACAGAAATCGCCAAACTTGTAGCCTGCGCCCCACACAGTGACGATGCGCGTCGGTTCGGCCGGGTCGTCTTCGACCTTTCGTCTCAGGCGCTTGACGAGCGTGTCCACGCCACGCAGGGTGACGTTCACATCGTCAGGCCAGACACGACGGAGTAGTTCCTCACGGTTGAAGACGATGCCTGGGCGCGAGGCGAGTAGCTCCAGCAGGTTGAACTCGTGCGGTGTCAGCGCCACGAGTCGATCGTCTACGAAGACCCGGCGCCGGGCGGGGTCGATCGTGACGCCGAGATGTACCGTTGGACTGTCTCCTGGTCTCGCCGCCGTACCCAGGTGGGTGGCGCGCCACGTACTGGAGGCGGCCACGCCCAGGCCTAGCGCCGATCCAAACTACTTCTCCTCAGCAATACGACGGAGGATGAGCTGCGCGAGCGGCGCCCCGGTTTCCTGCACCATGTGACTGCCGCCAGGCACCGCGTCGAATGTCGCTCCCGGAATGTGAGCCGCGAACTCCTTGCCCCAGGCGACGTTGAACACCTGATCGGTTTCACCAAAGATCACGTGCGCTGGCTTCTTCCAGTTTGCCAAGGCCGCGTACGCCCGTCCCTGACGATCGGCGGCTCCTTCACTTGGGTTCTTGAACGGCAGCATCCACGGCCACCGAAAGGCTCCGACCTGAGCTTCGGGCATGCCGACGGGAAACGGCGCGCCGTAGGCCGCGGCGAGCGTGTCGGGCGTGTCCGGGCTGCCCTGCGCCCACGGCCCGGCTCCCATCCTCGAGAAATCGACGCCCTGGCTGCGTGCATTCCAATCGCGAAGCGCCTGTGTGTACTGATAGCCCTCGTGATGCAGCCAGGTGTTCAGAATGATCAGGCGTGAAAATCGGTCCGGTATCTCAGCTGCGTTGATGAGCCCGTTCGGCCCGCCCCAATCCTGCACAACGAGGGTGACGTTGCGGAGGTCGAGACGTTCGATGAGCCCGCGCACCATCGCCACATGCGCGTCCACGGTATACCACTGCGGGTCGGTCACCTTGTCGCTCTTGCCGAACCCGATCATGTCTGGCGCAATCGTGCGATACCCGGCCTGCACAAACACTGGAATCAGGTTGCGATAGAGGTAGCTCCAGCTGGGCTCTCCGTGAAGCAAGAGCATCGTCCCCTTCGTCGCCTGTCCTTCGTCGACATAGTGCATCCGCAGCCCGTTGATCTCGGCGTAGTGCGGTCCAAACGGATAGCCCTTCAGATTGGCGAAGCGCTCTTCGGGCGTTCGCACGCGCGGGACCTGTTGGCCAGAGGCCGTCGCAGCACCGAGCACCAAGACAGACGCGACGATCGAGGCGAGTTGGACGATGGTCCGTCGACGCGCAACCATCGCGACGTTTCTACGCAGATCCTCTAGCACCGTGACCTCCTGCCAGCGACATTGCTGGGACTGCTCCGACGGGG
>JBEBGB010001251.1:0-1203 GCA_040081675.1 Vicinamibacterales bacterium | reverse complement strand
GAAGGGCTCCGAGGCATTGTGCTGGCCGAACGATGCCGCCTCGCGTCGATGCGTCCCGCGGCCGAACGTATCGTGTCGACCTTCGTGTAGGGTTCATGTGAACCCGTGCGGACGGACTACGGGTGCGTTTCAAAATTAGAGCACTACCGCGGAGGTCACGGAGACGAACAGAAGACACGGGCTCATTTTGCTCGTATTCTCCGTGTTCTCGGTTCCGCTCTTGTCCTCGGTGGTAGAGCTTTTGTTCAGTTGTAAACGGGAGCTGCCAGGAGCGCTCTTCTGAGGTAACGCACATGATCGACCGGTCGAAGCTGCCCAACACGTTTGAATTTGTCGTCACCGTCGGCGCGCGCGCGCGTCAGTTGCTCGCGGGTTCGGTGCCGCGCGTCGAAGTGGGTGCGCACAAGAAGACCACCGTCGCCGCGCAGGAAGTGCTGACGGGCGCCGTCGA
The DNA here is from genome assembly GCA_040081675.1 of Vicinamibacterales bacterium. Classification (GTDB taxonomy): domain Bacteria; phylum Acidobacteriota; class Vicinamibacteria; order Vicinamibacterales; family CAVVIG01; genus CAVVIG01. The sequence continues at coordinate 752 of JBEBGB010001251.1, read as the reverse complement.
GGCGCTTCCGTACGAGCGGAAGCCCGATCCGCCGTCCGAATAGACAGCCGTCAGGGGAGGATCGCATGCTCGTTGCGCTGGGAGTGTCGGGCGGAATCGGCGCCTACAAGGCCGTGGAGGTTGCGCGCGGCCTTCAGAAACGCGGGCACGACGTCGTCGCGATCATGACGCACTCGGCCACGCGCTTTGTCGGGCCCATCACCTTCGAGGCCATCACGCGTCGCCGTGTGATCACCGACCAATACGAAGCTGGTGCGAACTCCGACATCGAGCACATTGCTCTCGCGTCGACGATCGACCTGCTGCTCATTGCGCCGGCCACCGCGAACGTCATTGGCAAGCTCGCCAACGGCATCGCAGACGATTTTCTGACCACGCTGTATACGGCGACGCGCGCACCAGTGCTCGTCGCGCCGGCCATGAACACGCAGATGTTCGAGCACCCCGCGGTGCGCCATAACCTGGACACGCTGGCTGCGCGAGGGGTTCGCTTCGTCGAGCCAGGTGCGGGGTATCTGGCGTGCGGATGGATCGGGAAAGGTCGGCTGGCAGAGCCCGACGACATCTGCGCCGCCGCAGACGCCGCCCTTCGTCCGTCGACACTGCTCACCGGCAAACGCGTTGTTGTCAGCGCTGGTCCGACCTACGAGGATATCGATCCCGTCCGCTACATTGGAAACAGGTCGAGTGGCCGCATGGGCTTTGCGGTCGCGGCCGAAGCGGCGCGTCGGGGCGCGTCGGTCACGTTGGTG
>JBEBGB010001250.1:0-1203 GCA_040081675.1 Vicinamibacterales bacterium | reverse complement strand
GCGCGCGTCAGCCGAGAGGAAGGTGATCGGCTCGCGGTCGCGTGCGCGTTTCGAGCGACGCGTGAGACGCGCATGCATCAGGGCGCGGCGTTCGTCGTCAAGTGACGCAAGCGCGTCCAGCGCCGCCCGCACATCAGGCGCGAGCACGTCCGCATAGGTCTCGAGCAACGAATCGCGAACTTCGAGTGTGGAAGTGAGATCAACAGGCATGGTGAGTTCCGACGCTCAGGGTTTCGGCCACGAGTAATTGGAGGCCCAGTCGAGGAACTCGCGAACCTTCGGCTCATTGGCCTTGAGCCAGTCCGTGACCCCGGGCACCGGCGCCCGCTGGCTCGCCCAGTATACGAACGGCTCGACGAAGTTCCGCTGCTCGAGCGCGACGTAGAACGGACGGTAGTGTCGGTTCGTGAATGACCCCGAAGCGGGGCCGGCAGCGTTCGCCGGCAGCGTCGCGAGAAGCTCGCTCACTTGCGCAATCAGCGCCTGGATTTCGGGCGTGCCCGAATCGAGCTTCTGCATGAACACCGTGTGCGTCGGTATCAGACGCGCTTCGAAGGCCGAGAAGTCGCCTTCGTCCTTCTTGCTCTCCGGACGGGCGGCGCCCGCTGTTGGGTCGCGCATGGCCCGGTCCGGAACAGGTGTGGCGGACATCGGACCGTTGGGAATGGGATCGACGCCGCCTTTGAGCAGCGCGCGCCACAGGCCGTATCCGGGCAGCGCCTGACGGCCGGCAGGGTCGAGCACCAGGAACGTCGACAACGCGAGGAACGCCGGAGTCGTGTAGCCGCTCGATTGCAACACCTGGCCCAGCAGCAGCTGCACTCCTGGGTGGAGCGGCTCGATGGAGGCCGCTTTCTCCAGCGCAAACCGCGCATCGTCCGGCTTGTTCAGACTCTCGCGGTAGGTCACCGCCATGTTGAAGTACAGCTGCGACGCATTGGGCACAAGGGCGATGCCCTGCTTGTAGATCTCCACGGCCTGCAGCGGCTGCCCCTTCGAATCGAGCGACGACGCCATCAGGTCGTAGAACATGGGCAGCAGTTCCGACTTGAACTGTGCGCCCTCGCGCGCGGTTTCCATGGTCTTGTCGTAATCCTTCTTGGCCAGGTAGGAGAACGCCATTTCGAACATCGCCGTGACGTCCGTGGGGCTCTTCGCCAGCACTTCCTTGTACTTGGCGATTGCTTCGTCGTACTGCCCCTT
>JBEBGB010001249.1:0-1206 GCA_040081675.1 Vicinamibacterales bacterium | reverse complement strand
GTACTGCTCCGTGAACTCCGTGTTAGAGCTTTTCTGTTCTTAGACGACCGGCGGGCACGAGTCGCCGAGGAACCCGCCACCGCCGCAGTACTTCGAGTCCTGCAACTGCACCAGGATGCCGTCGGGATCGCTGAAGTACAACTCCGGCGTGCCCTCTTTGGCGCCGCCGCGATTCTCCATGCGCATGCTGATGTAATGGCGCATCGGTGGCACCGGACCCGTCTGACTCTCGCGCGGCTTGATGCCGTAGCTCTCGAGCGTCTTGATGACCTCGTCCGGCTTGAAGTTGTCCATGTTCAGGCACACATGGTTGATCCCGACCTGTCGCGGCGGTGCGCCTGCGGCCGGCGGTGCACCTGTGAACATGAGGAAGGCCACCGTCGACCCGATCGCGTTGGTCGGCGCCGTCGGCCCCTGGTAGGACCGAATCCCCGTGCCGAACACGTCCTTGTAGAACTGGTTCGAGCGCCTGGCATCACTCGCGGAGATGGTGAAGTGGTTGTACTCCTTCACCTGCAGCAGTCCCTTCTTCGGGGAGGGCTCTGGCGAGCACGCGTCGCCCAGCACGCCTCCACCGCCGCAATACCTTGGGTCCTGCAACTGGACAACGATGCCGTCAGGATCGCCGACGTAGACTTCCGGCGTGCCGCCAGGCGCGCCACCAGACTCGGGACCGCGCATTCGCACGCGCACTTTCATCGGCCCGCCGCTCAGGCCGCCACCAGCGGCGTCGGCTTTCGTCACCCCGTGGTCGGCCAGCACCTTCAGCACGCGGTCGACGTTGAAATCCTCAACGCTCACGCAGTAGTGCCCGATGTTTGGTGTCCCGCCGGCCGCGACGCCGCCAATTGACATGTACTGAGGTCCGCTGCCGATGCGCAGCTGCGTCGTCGAATTCCCCTGCCGCCCGGTGATGGGCAGGCCGAAGAGTCCCTGATAGAAGTCGATCGAGCGCTTCGGATCGCTGACGCTGATCGTCATGTGGTTGAACGCGCGAATCTTCAAAGTGCCGCCGCTCCCCTGAGCGTTCAGCATCGTGCGCGCCGCCGCCAGGGCAGGCAGCGACAGCAACAGGCTGCGTCGGGTCATGCGGGAGTCGAAGTCGTTCATCAGTGTCATACCGTCAGCCCTCATCTGTGTGTCGCCTCAACCTTGTCGTTCTGCGCGGAGGTCATGTTCCCGCAGGACGGCGCAGGAATCAATGTG
>JBEBGB010001248.1:0-1209 GCA_040081675.1 Vicinamibacterales bacterium | reverse complement strand
CGGATCGTCCGTCTCCTGCTCTCAGCCCATCCCGACGGCCTGGTCGTCAATGAAATTCAAGCCGAGACCGGTGTGGGTGGGTCGACGCTGTCGCACCATCTCGAGAAGTTGAAGAACGACGGGCTTGTCACGGCCGAACGCGAGAAAGCGTTCATCCGTTACCGAGCGAATACCCCGGCCCTCGAAGAGCTGCTCGGATTCCTGTACGCCGAATGCTGCACGAGGAACAAAGCCGTCGAGCCGAAGAAAATCACCGCGTTATGTAGATGAGGAGTGTCATGAGTACTGAAAACGTCAAGGATGTCGTTCGAGAGAAGTACGGTCAGGCGGCCCTCCGGGCAAAGGCCGGTGGTGCAAGTTCCTGCTGCGGCGGCTCCGACGCCGCCGTTGCGTGTTGCGACCCGATCACGTCGAATCTCTACAACTCAGGGCAGGAAGGCGAAGTGCCGGAGCTTGCGCTCAGGGCTTCGCTCGGGTGCGGCAACCCGACAGCGCTGGCGGAGTTGAAGGCGGGCGAGACGGTGCTTGATCTCGGTTCAGGCGGTGGCATCGACGTGCTGCTCTCCGCCCGTCGTGTCGGACCGACGGGGAAGGCCTACGGTCTCGACATGACCGATGAAATGCTGGCCGTTGCGGAAGAGAACAAACGCAAGAGCGGGCTCCAGAACGTCGAGTTCCTGAAGGGCGAGATCGAGCACATTCCTCTTCCTGACAACTCGGTGGACGTGATCATCTCGAACTGCGTCATCAACCTCTCTGGCGACAAGGACCGCGTCCTCAAGGAAGCGTTTCGCGTGTTGAAGCCCGGTGGACGATTTGCGGTGTCCGACGTGGTTGTCCGCGGCAGCGTCCCACCCGAGATCCGCAAGAACATGGAGCTGTGGGTCGGATGCGTCGCCGGAGCGCTCGGCGACTACGAGTACGTCGCGAAGCTCGCTAAAGCCGGCTTCGACAACATCAACATCGAACCAACTCGTGTCTACGGCATCGAAGATGCGCGGACGTTTCTTGCGGGCGAAGGACTCGACGTCGACGCGCTCGCCAAGCAGGTTGAAGGCACGTTCATCAGTGGCTTCATCCGGGCCACGAAGCCGGCAGCCGCGGCGTGCTGTGGCCCGAGTTGCTGCAACTAACGACCGAGTGAATCGTCAGCGACGACTCGCCGCGGACAAGCGTCGGCGTAGTCGTCGCGACCTCGCATGGAACACC
>JBEBGB010000390.1:0-5046 GCA_040081675.1 Vicinamibacterales bacterium | reverse complement strand
GCTGTCGCGGCTCCGTCCGACGATCCCGAGGCTCGGGTCGAACCCATGCCGGCCGCCGCGGCGTCCGCTCCGCTCCGCCTCCCGACCGGTGCACGTCTAATGACGCTGGCCGCCAACGCCGACGATGGAGAACAGTCGGGTATCGAGCGCAGCCTTCCGCCAGAGATGCGACGAGATCCTCGTCGTGTCCTGCTCTCGTCGCTCCACCTGGCGACGGGCGTGGTCCAGGGCTACGACGGCATGCTGACCCTGAGAGTCTTGAAGGCGGGTGGTGTCGAAACGAACCCGCTCATCAAGCCGATGGGGACCAACAAGGGCGCAATGATGGCGGTCAAGGCGGCAGCCGCGGTGTCCACGGTGATCGGCGCTGAATCGCTCTGGCGCAACGACCACAAGGTTGGCGCGATCGTCGCGTCGATTCTCGCGAACGGCGCGATGGCCATGGTCGCGCGCCACAACGCGAAGGTGCTCAAGACGCTCGAAGGGCGTTAGACCGACCCACGAGGCGGACGGTCAGACGCTACGTACGACTTCCAATTGGCACGTCGCGGCTGGGTAGGCGATCGTGGCGGTGTCCGGGAGTCGTGCGTAGCGTCGGGTCGTTCGCCGGCTGGAGCCGGTTGACGACGAAGGCCCTGGTCGACTGCTGCCTGTCGGAGACCGAGCCTCCACCTGCCGGCATGGTCATGACAGTGGCTGGGGCGCCTCGGGCGTCGGCCAGACGATGCGCGCGAATCCGCCCCGCTGGAGCAACTCTCGACCCTTGCCACCGCGACCCGTCACCTCGTACTTCGTCGTGCTGATCGTCTGTTCTCCACCTCGTGTCGTTTCCACGGTCAGCAGATCACGGTCGCCTGTCGACGCAATGAAGCCGAGGACCTTGTCCTCGTCCGACCCGAGCTTGATCAGAATCACGCCCTTGCCTGGCCCGGCAAGGTAGTTGATCTCCTCGACCGGACAGAGCAGCCCGCGCGCGTCGGTGGTGGCGGCAATCATGGTCTCCTTGCCGGTCACGCGGTCGACGCCGACCACTTCGGCGCCCTCTGCCGGCCGCGCGAATCGACGGCCTGCACGCGTGCTCACGTCAACGAGCGACTCGAGTCCGAAGCGCAACGCGTAGCCATCGCTGGTAACCGCGACGGCGTGGACTGGCGCCGGCTCCCCTTCCTTCTTCGGCGTCACGTCGCCAATCACTCGCGGATCCAGACTCATCGAGGCGATGACCTTCTCGCCGTCCTTGAACTTGAAGAGGCGTTGGATCGGTTCGCCGTACCCGGTGGATGCGGGCACGTCGATCACGCGGCACGTATAAGCCGCGCCGAAGTTACTGAAGAAGACGCAGGTCGCGCGCGTGCTTCCGGCGAACGCCGCCAGCACTTGATCGCCTTCACGCAGACGCGTGGTGCTGAGGTCTTTGACGTCCTTCTGGCGCTTCACCCATCCATCCCGCGAGATGATGACGACGTTGTCCTCTTCGATGATGAAGTCGTCCGCCGAGTATTCCGGCTCACCTGAATCGCTGGCGATGAGCGTGCGCCGCCTGTCGCCGTACTTCTGCATCACCTCATCGAGTTCCTCGCGCACCATCGTCCACCGGCCGGCTTCGTCGGCCAGGAGTGCAGTAATCTGGCGGGCTCGCTTGCGCTTCTCGTCCAATTCCTTGCGAATGATGAGGATCTCGAGTCGAGCGAGGCGATAGATCTTCAGTTCGAGAATCGCATCGGTCTGTTCGGCGTCCAGCTCGAAGCGCGCCATGATCGTTGTGGCGGCGTCGGCCTTTCCGTCGGACTTGCGGATGATGCGGATGATCTCGTCGAGCGCGTCGAAGACCTTTTCGAAGCCCTCGAGGAGATGGATGCGCTTCTGGAGCGCGGACAGTTCGTGCTCGAGCCGCTTGGTCACCACCTCCAGACGGAAGTGGAGGAAGTGCCACAGGATCTGTTTCAGGTCGAGGCGTTCTGGACGGCCGACTTCGGGGTTCTGCTCGACCGGGATGAGACACGTCAGGTTGACCGCGAAGTTGATCTGCAGCGGCGTGTGCTTGAAGAGATACGCCATGATCATCTTCTCGTCGGCGTCCTTCTTCAGCTCGAGCGCGATGCGCACGTCTTCGGTCGACAAGTCCTTCACGTCGAGCAACTGGGGCAGCTTGCGGCCGATGACGACGTCCGCGATTCGCTCCACGAGCTGCGACTTGTTCACCGTGTAGGGGATGCTCTCGATGTAGATCGTTTTCGTCGAGCGCGTTTCAGGTCCCATGTCCCAGGTGCCGCGCAAGCGAATCGAGCCTGAGCCCGTGCGATAGATTTCCTTCAGTTCATCCGGCGAGTTCAGAATCTGCCCGCCGGTCGGGAAGTCGGGGCCCTTGACGTACCGGCACAGTTGCGCGTTGCTGATGTCCTCGTTGTCGAGCAGCTTCACGAGCGCCGTGCACACCTCGTTCAGATTGTGCGGTGGAATGTTGGTGGCCATGCCGACCGCGATACCGGTCGTGCCGTTCACCAGCAGGTTCGGAATCCTCGCGGGAAGCACGACGGGTTCGGTCTTCGTGCCGTCGTAGTTCGGACGAAAATGCACCGTCGCCTGCTCGATCTCGATGAGCATCTGGTCGCTGATGCGCGCGAGGCGGCATTCCGTGTAGCGCATGGCCGCGGCGCTGTCGCCGTCGAGCGAGCCGAAATTGCCCGAACCGTCGATGAGTGGATAGCGCAGCGAGAATGACTGCGCCATGCGAACCAGCGTTTCGTAGAGTGCCGAGTCGCCGTGCGGGTGGAAGTTGCCCATGACGTCGCCGACGACGGTTGCGCACTTACGGTGCTTGTTGTCGGCGGTGAGATTCTTCTGCCACATCGAGTAGAGGATGCGGCGCTGCACCGGCTTGAGTCCGTCGCGAACGTCGGGCAGCGCGCGGGCCGTGATGACCGACAGCGCGTAGTTCAAGTAGCGGGCTTGCGCCGCTTCGTGGAGCGCCACGTGGTCGGTCGTCCCGCTGCCCACTCCCCCGGGTGTCGGCGGCCGTGCGGTAACGGCCTGACCCTCGCCGTCGGGCTCCATGGAATCGAACAGTCCCCGACCGTCAGTGTCCTTGTGCTTCGCCACAGCAGATGATTGTACCAATTGGAGGGTTGGAGCGTTGGAGACTTGGCGAGTTCAAGACTGTCGCGAACTCAACTCGCCAACTCGCCAACTCGCCAACTGCGTGTCTCAGCACCGGTCTGTTATGCTCTGCGCCATGAGCAAAGCGCATTCTTTTACCCTCGCCGTCGCGGCGGCGTGTCTCTTGTCAGCGACCCTCGTTGTGCGCGCGCAGGGCACTCCTGACGCGGCGGTGCTCGCGTGCATCACCGACGGCACGAAGGTGGGCCACACATACATCCATCACGCCGACCCCGCGAAGCTGAAGGTGGCCGCGCAGCTGTTCGAGGCGCAGACGCAGAACGCGGACTACCCGGAGGGCACGGTCATTCGCGCCATTCCGCAAGAGGCCATGATCAAGCGCTCGAAGTCTGCATTTCCGAACACGAATGGTTGGGAGTATGTCGCGCTGACCGTGACACCTCAAGGCGCCACCGTGCGCGAGCGCGGCGACGCCGCGTCCAATCGCCTTGGCACGTGCCAGAGTTGTCACGTCAAGGCCACGGCGTTCGACTATGTGTGCCGGAGCGGACACGACTGCCCGACCGTGCCACTCACCGAACAGCAGGTGACGCAGCTGCAAGCGGCCGATCCGCGCTGCGCGAAGTAGGTCCGATACCTGCGCCATGACTCGCTCGTTTACCGCCCTTGTTCGAACAGCCGCCGCCGCGTTTGCGGTGGCGACCGCCACAGGCCCGTCCTTCGCTCAGGCGCCCCCCGTGAAGGCCGCCATCGCGCCTGGTGCCTTGCCGGTGTGGGAGAAGGGCATTGTGCCCATCGGTCCTGAGAGTTATTACAACGCGATCGAGTGCGGAAAGCAGAAGGGCACTCCAGCCTGCGTGTTCTGGGACTCGGACCTTTGCAAGAACGCAGATTTCGAGCTCTCGATGTACACCCCGTACAAGTCGGTTGCTTACGAGGTGTGGCGTGTCGTCAGCCAGGGCAAGCCAGCACCTCAGCCGAATTACCAGGCCGCGCAAGCCACACGGATCACGGTTGGTCTCACGGCTGCGCGTGGGTCGAAGAACACGCTCGCCGGTTTCGCGCTGAAGCGTGGCGGCAAAGTCGTCAGCCCCATCGACGGCGGCCTGTCCTCTGGCCGCTTCACCTACGACTTCCCGGCGTTCTCGCCAACCGCGTCGATCACGATCGACATGGTCGGCAAGGAAAAGACGATCTCCTGCGCCATAGACGCCACCACACTGCGCCGGATGCGGTAACACAAGGGCGGGCAAGGCAGGCTGGGCTGGCAAGGGCAGGCAAGGCTGGCAGGGCACGTCGATCTCGAGGGCAGGCAGGGCTGGTCGGGCAGGCAAGGCAGGCAGGGCGGGCTGGGCAGGTAGGACGGGCTGGCCTGGCAGGACGGGCGAATTACAAAAGGGCGCTGCGGGAATCCACAGCGCCCTTTGTCGTGTCTGCCTATCGCCCATCGCCGACGGCCCATCGCCGTGAGGCTGGGGCGCCGTGCCTCACTTGATGAACAGCATCTCGCGATAGGTGGCGAGCGGCCACATGCCGTGCGGAATCGTCGACTCGAGCGCGTCGCTCGTTTCCCGCAACGCCATCATGGCGGGCACGACCGCATCGCGGAAGTGCTTGGCGTGCTTTTCGGTCGAACTCGACGTGTGATCGAGCGTCGCCTCCAACTTGTCCGTGCGCTTCTTGAACTCGTCGGTCAGCTTCACCATCTTGGCCAGCAACTTCTTGCCTTCCGCGGTCTTGCTGCCGGCCGCCTTCACCGCCGACACGCTCTGACCCACGGCCTTGAGATACTCGAGCGCCGCTGGCAGGACGTACCGATTTGCCATGAGCACCGTGAGCTGCCCTTCGACGTTCACGGTCTTGTTGTAGGTCTCGACCATGATCTCGTAGCGCGCATGCACTTCCCGAGGATTGAGCACTTTGTACTTC
>JBEBGB010001247.1:0-1212 GCA_040081675.1 Vicinamibacterales bacterium | reverse complement strand
CGGGGCAGCCCGTGCCAGTCTATGGTCCGCGCCCGCAATAGGAGCGAAGCGACAGCTTAGAGTTGGTTGCAAGATGCCCAAAGGCTCTACCACAGAGGACACGGAGCGGAACGGAGAACACGGAGAATATGAGGAAAGTTGGCCGTGTCTTCCGTTCGTCTCCGTGACCTCCGTGGTAGTGCGTTGATTTTGAAAACCCGGAGAGGTTGGTCATGAGCATGCGTCCCATTTGGGCTGTCATCGTATCGGCGTTCGCGGGGGCCATCGTGGCAGCGCAGGTTCCGTCTCCGCGCTCAGCTGAGGTGCGCAACTTTCGACCGGTCACCGAGGAGATGCTTCGCAATCCCTCGCCGGCGGACTGGCCGAATTGGCGCCGCACCGACAACGCGTGGGGCTACAGTCCGCTCACGGCGATCGATACGACCAACGTCAAGACCCTGACGCTTGCGTGGTCGTGGGCGATGACCGGCGGCGCGAACGAGGCGACGCCCCTCGTGGCCAACGGCATCATGTACCTGCCGAACCCCGGCGGCGTCGTGCAGGCCCTGGACGCGGCGACGGGAGATCTCATTTGGGAATTCCGCCCTGAACCTCCGGCAGGCGCGGTTCAACCGGCGGGCGATGGTGGAGCCGCACAGCGCAACATCGCCATCTTCGGCGACAAGGTCTTCACGGCGACGGGTGAGGCGCACTTGATCGCGCTCGATGCACGAACGGGCAAGGTGGCGTGGGACGTCAAGGTCGCCGACCGGCAACTCGGATATCAGTACACCGCAGGTCCCATCGTCGTTCGCGGCAAGGTCATTGCCGGCATCACCGGATGCACGCGCTACAAAGAAGACGTGTGCTTCATCACGGGGCACGATGCGGCGACCGGCAAAGAACTCTGGCGCACGTCGAGCATCGCCCGGCCTGGTGAGCCTGGCGGCGATACGTGGGGCGATCTCCCGCTGCACTTCCGTGCTGGCGGCGACATGTGGATCGCCGGCAGCTACGATCCCGGGACGAACCTCGTGTACTGGGGAACGGCCCAGGCCAAGCCGTGGGCGCGAGCCGCCCGCGGAACTGACGCCGCTGCGCTCTACACCAGTTCGACGCTCGCTCTCGATCCCGATACCGGCACCATGAAGTGGTACTACCAGCATCTGCCGGGCGAAACGCAGGACATGGACGAAGTGTTCGAGCGCATTCTCGTCGACCTCGACGGTCGCA
>JBEBGB010001246.1:0-1213 GCA_040081675.1 Vicinamibacterales bacterium | reverse complement strand
CACGTCGATCGACTCGTGCAGAGCTGCTTCATGGAGATCAACAGGCGCGGCGAGGTCGAGCGATCAGAGTTTCACGACGCCGTCATCAACAGCACGGAACGAATGACGTACTCCGGCGTGAACGGCATCCTCACCGACCGGGATCCGGAACTGTTGCAGCGCTACGAGCCGTTGGTGCCGATGTTCGAACTGATGCGCGAGCTCTTCCAGATTCTCAACGATGCGCGGCATCGGAGAGGATCGATCGACTTCGACCTCAACGAGGCCCAGGTGATCATGGATTCCGGCGGCATGGTCGAAGCCATCGTCGCGCTCGAACGCAATGTGGCGCACCGGTTGATCGAGGAGTTCATGCTCCTCGCGAACGAGACCGTCGCCTCCTACCTCGAGGCGCAAGGCGCGCCAGCGCTGTATCGCATTCACGAGGAACCAGACCTGCTGAAGGTGGCGAAGTTCGAGGAGTTCGTCTCGACTTTCGACCTCAGTCTCGGCGCTCCGTTGACGGCGCTCAGGCCGCGGCACTTTCAAAAGTTGATCGAGCGGATCAGCGGCAAGCCCGAGGAGAAGCCGATCGCGTTCCTCATGCTGCGCACGATGCAGAAGGCGCGCTACTCGGCTGAGAACAACGGACATTTCGGGCTCGCGTCGGCGAGCTACACCCACTTCACGTCGCCGATTCGGCGATATCCCGATCTGGTCGTGCATCGTGCCCTGCGTGCGACGCGGCACGCCTTGCTGTCAGAGGAACAGCGAGAGGCGGCCACCGAGGACCTGCCCGAGATTGCGCGACACACGTCCGAGATGGAACGGCGCGCCGACGATGCCGAGCGCGAGTTGCTCCAGTGGAAGAAAGTGAAGTTCATGGCCGACAAGGTCGGCGATGAATTCGAAGGCTACGTCACGGGCGTCGCCGCCTTTGGCCTGTTCGTGGAGCTTGTCGAGCACTACGTCGAGGGCATGGTGCACGTCTCGACGATGGCCGACGACTATTACCGGTTCCTCGAGACGGCGCACATGCTGCGCGGCGAGAATCAGCAACGGACCTACAGGCTGGGTGACAAGGTCCACGTGCGCGTGCTGCGCGTCAACATGGATGCGCGACAAATCGACCTGGGACTTGTCGATATCCTCGAGCGTGTGAAGGACGGGGAGCGCGGCGCGAGGCGCAGCAGTGTGCGCCCGAAGGGGCAGCACCCGGGCAAGCGAATCAGGC
>JBEBGB010000389.1:0-5058 GCA_040081675.1 Vicinamibacterales bacterium | reverse complement strand
CCGCGTCTTCGTGTGCGTCCTTGGTCTCGTCATCACCATGCTCTCGGTGACGGGTGTGTATCTGTGGTGGAAAAAGCGCAGCGTGCGACGTCAGCGTAAGGTGCGGCTCGAGCCCGCGGCCGACGTCGCGTAGCCGGTGACGCGCGCAGACGTCCGGGCAACCCCACCGCCGTTCGCGGCGGGGCGTCTGGCTGCATCGACGCTCCGACCGTCGCGCGCCGTTGCTGATCGCCAGTTGACGAAGCGGGCTCGCGCCGGCCATCGAGCGTACGAGCTGGCAGCAGCGACCCGTATCATGCCTTGTAAAATGAAACTCATGATTTTATAATGTAAGGTATGAAACGAGCGGTCGGAGCGTTGCTCGACTAACCTGCGTTGCGAGACCTGCCTTGCGACATGACGTCGCTGCGGGACGAGTGGTTCAGCTCGAGAGCGACGACCACAGCGCCCGGCGGTGTCGAGCACGATCACCGCACGCCGAAGCCTTCCAGTGCACGGTCGACATGCTCCGCAATCGACGGCCCGGACGCACGGAAGAGCGGCAGCCTGGGGGCTGGCGCGCGGGCCTCGCCGGTGAGGCGCGAGACCGCTTCGCGCAGCAATTCGGCCTCGCTGCACCGGCGCTGTACAGCGAGTCGCTTCAACGCCCGCTCGAGTTCGAGTGGCAGATAGACGGTGGTTTTCGTCATGCCCTACGTACACCATACGCTCTGCCACCAGTGTGAATCACTCCGGATCGTCCGAAGACGCCATGGGCAGGTCGAGGGTGTAGGTCTCCCCGGCCTCGAACAGGAGAGGCTCGTTCGACGACGCGTGGAGTCTCGCGTAGGCGACATCGATTCGATAGCTGCCTGGAGCGACCTGGCGGAACGTGAATGCGCCGGCCGTGTCAGTCGTTGCGGTCAGCAACGGCCTGCCTTCGACGGGTCGCAGCGTGATCCGCGCGCCGTGCAGCGGCACATGGCCTTCGCCGGTGACCCGCCCATCGATTCGAGCCGGCCGAATCGCCTCGGCGAGGGGCGTGAGCGTGGCGGCGATGATGATCGCGACGACACCCGCAGACCACCACCGCCAGGGATGCCCCGGAATCAAGGACCGCCACGAGAGCGACGATGTGCGACGTAGTGACATAGGCGTGACTCCAAGTCAGAGGGATCCGTCGCAGGTCCCCATCGACCCGCGGACTGCCGAGGCGCGGTGAGGATGCCGGAGTCGACAGGCCGGCGAAACATAGCGAGAACGGGGTGGGATACACGGTTCGTGTGCCACTCGGCGAGGGTGTGTGTGATGCGGATCCCCGTGCCGCAGACGACAGTCGAGGAACTGCTCGCTCGCCGGCTGGGACCGTCCCGGTCCCACCCTGCGCGCATTGTGTCAACCCCCCCGCGATGTGGACAGGACAGTGCAGCCATCGCGGGCCTTCAGGCAGTCAACGCACACGGACGGCGGTGAGAGTGCCGATCGCCGCAGCGAATGACGCTCACACTGCCATTTTGCACACGACACCAGTGCGGTCGCACAGTGCGCATCTCTCGGGGATGGTGGTGTTGCCGGGACTGCGCGGTGAACAGCTCGGGCGGGCTCGCCTGCTGGAGCAGCGGCAAGCGGTCGGCGTTTGTTTTGCCTCACGCCCAAGTACCTCGTCGCACTCGACCCGCGCACTGGAAAACCCGTGTCGCAGTTCGGTGAACAGGGACGCGTGAGCCTGCGACACGGCGTTGCACGCGACCCGCGCCTTCGAAGGCACGGGCTGCCCGCGAAGGCGCGAACGCGAGACCTGACTCGTGCTACGGGCGCGCGGCCGGGGCGTCGGAGTACGTCGGATTGACCGTCTTCTGCCGGCGCGCGATGTCCATCAACGTCGGATAGAACTGCACGAACGTCTGCTCGACCGCCGCCTTGGTGCTGTGGCACTCATAGCAGGCGGCGCTCTTCGGCAGCGGCCGCGCGCGATCTGCCGTCGCACCGAAGTCGTAATACGCCCACATATCGGGACGCGTGCTGTCCTTCACCTCGGCTTCGATCGCCATCACGTCGGACTGGAATCGTCCGGCCTTGTTGATCGAGCCCTCGCTCGAGGAGCCTCGAATCTCGAGTACGAACATCGTCTTGTCCGGCCAGGCGCCGGTGCGCAGGAACGCGCGATAGGACGAAGGATTCACGAACACGTTGGTGAAGGCGGGTGGGCGGGAGGGATTGGCGGCTCCAGCACCCTGCGGGTTGTAGTTCATGCCCAGCCCCGCACTGACGAAAATCCATTCGCGGAAGTCGGGCGGTTTGATCAGTTCGCCTGTGTCCGTGTAGCGGATGGTTTCGGCGGACTGCGCCGCAGGTTGTACCGCCATGACCAGTCCGACGAGCCAGATCGCGCCAACGACCATGGCGAGACGGTTGATGACCGAGATGTGTCGCGGCATGTGCTCCTCCTCCGGCGATTGTCGCCAGGATGACCGGACTCACGGGCCACGGTGCAGTCAGTTGACAGAGCCGTGCAGCGGATGGCTCTTGGCGCGTGCCCTACTGTGGCGTGCCGGTCGTTGCGCTTGCCCACGGATTCGAAAAGCGCGGGTTGGTCGTAAACACCACGTCGGTGAGGCTCTCGAGGAACGCCAGCAGGTCGGCGCGGTCCCCGGCCGAGAGCGTGAATCCCTTGATGAAAGGGCTCCTCAGTGGTGCTGACCAGCGATTCGGACGGGAGAGATTGTAGCCCGCGCGCGCCGGCACGGCGGGGTCGCGCCGATGCGGTCGACACCTGGACAGGGCGGTGCGTGCCGCGCGGACTTCTCTGATCAGGACACTGTTGCCACGGAACCGAAGTGCGACGGCAGATCCGGAACCGTCGCCTGCAGGATGTGGACGATGGCCTCGCGGTCATCCGACGAGAGGCGGGCGCGCACACCAGGCTCTGTGGACACCAGACGATCGGAGATGCGCGCATACACCGCCTGTCGCGCACGCGTCGGCAAGGCCCGGAAGATCGGCGCGTGAATCATGAAGCTGCACGGCACGAGCAAGAGCCGCCGTGTGAGATCGAGGGACCGCAGCGAGTGTCCATGCTCGTCGCGCACGCCCTGCGCCTCGAACACGCGCCTGAACGCGGATGCGCCTGCGAGCCGTCCCGGAAGAGGCGCCTCGTCGAGGAACAACATCGTGTCGGCCAGCTCGTTTACGCGCGCCTGCATGGCCAGGGTGTCGGCCGCGCGTCCGGCCTCGACGTCGAGATCCGCGAGGCGCACTTCCCGGCCCAGACGTGCGATGAGATTGGTCACACTCACCTGATGACCGAGGATGAGCAGCGCGACGACGTCGGAACCCGGCTGAAGATACGACCGCTCGAACGCAGGCAGCTGCGTCCGCCCCACATGACCGGCCGGCACCTGCGATCCCGTGACGAACCAGCCGCCCCACCGCAGCGCGTACGGCGTGCGGTCCTCGATGTCTTCGAAGCAGCGGTGTTCGGCACGGCGGACACCGGCACTGCGCATCACGAGTCCCTGCAGTCCACCGGCTCCGGGGAGTGCGTGGCACTCGAAGCACTGGTCGCCCCGACGCACCCGCGAGGCACCGTCCGACACATCCACCGTGTAGAACGCGACGCCGTTCTGGCTCCCGTCGAAGGTGGCGACTTCCAGCGTCGGGCTGCCCGGGACCCAGCCCACCGCTGCCCGGTCGTTGAAGTAGATGGCCCGTGGATTCGTGACGCTGATGCGATCGCGCTGCAGGCTGGTCTTCGAGAACACCAGCACCTGCGACGCGGCGGGAATGCCGTACTGCTGAAGGACGCGAGCCAGCGGCGCGTGGTCGGTGGCCGGGGTTCGACCTGCGAGCCCGGCCGACCGACCGACAACCATCCACGCTGCTGCGCCCGCGAGGACGACAACGATCGCTGCTATCCGCGCGCGGCGCGCCATCGCTCCTGGACCACGTTCCAGTCAACCACGTTGAAGATCGCGTCGACGTAGTCGCGACGGCGGTTCTGGTATTTCAAGTAGTAGGCGTGTTCCCAGACGTCGATGCCGAGCAACGGTCGGTTGCCGCGCGTGAGCGGGTTGTCCTGGTTGGGCGTCGTCTCGATGACGAGCTTTCCGGTCCTGTCGATCGACAGCCACGCCCAGCCGCTGCCGAAGACGCCGGTGGCGGCGACCGCCAGCGACTCCTTGAACTTGGCGAAGTCGCCGAACGTGCCGTTGAGCGCCGTGCCGAACTCCGCCGAAGGCACCGGGCTCCCGCCCTTCTTGAGGCTCGTCCAGAACCACGTGTGATTGAGATGCCCGCCACCCTGGTTGCGGACCGCGGTGCGCACCGCCTCGGGCAACGTGTCGATGCTCCGCACGAGGTCCTCGACGTTCCGCGACTTCAGGTCGTTGTAGTTCGCCAGGGCCGTGTTCAGGTTCGTGACGTAGGTGGCGTGATGTCGATCGTGATGAATCGTCATCGTCTGCGCGTCGATGTGCGGCTCGAGTGCGTCGGCCGCGTAGGGCAGCGCCGGTAACGTGAAAGGTCCGGTCGGCGCGGCCGGGGCTTGCGCGGCGAGTGGTTGCGATTCGAGGGTCGCGTACAACGGCAGCGCGAGCGTGGCGGCGCTCCGCAACAGCACTTGGCGTCGGGTCAGGCTCATGAAGGCTCCTCTCTTTCGAACGATTCTGTGCATGTGAAGGCTGGGAGGCTGCTGCGATGCAGCCGGTGTGTACAACGTGCAGCGACCGGACGCTGACGAGCAGCGAACGGTCTGCGCCGCCGTGTCACACGCTGGGCAATCCGTCGGCGTGTGCTCGACGTCTATGGCCTTGAGTAGTTCAGGAACGACGGGCGACAGATCCACCATCCGGTTCGACGGGCATCAATGACCACAACACCGAAGGAGAGACTGGCGAGGTTTTGTTGGTGCTCGAGGTTTCCATCCATCGTGATGAAGAGACGCACACGCCATCGGCGCGCTTCAGCAGCGCGCCGTTCTTGGTGTGCGCCAGGCATGGCGCGCAGCGCCGTGCGTGGCGCTGTCAACCGATAGCGAAAGCGAATCGGGAAGTGACGTGGAGGTGCAAGTCCTCTGGGGAC
>JBEBGB010000388.1:0-5060 GCA_040081675.1 Vicinamibacterales bacterium | reverse complement strand
CCGAGCGCGGCATCGCGATGATCAGCGTGCTCCTGGTCATGATGATGATGTCGGCCTTGCTCGTCGGCTTCACCGTGATGGCCACCAGCGACCAGAAGTTCCGCTTCATCGACAAGGACCGCAACCAGGCGTTCTATGCGGCCAGCGCCGGCCTCGAGAAACTGACGGCGGATCTCGGCAACCTGTTTTTCGTCAATTTCGCGCCGACAACCGCACAGGTCACTGCGCTGACCACGACCCCGCCGACGATCTCCGACATCAGCTACACGACGGCCAGCAACACGTCGGGATATCTGATCTCGTCGCAGTACCTGGGGAGCACCACCGTGTCCTCCGGTCCGTACCAGGGTTTGTACGCGCTCATCACGCAGTACACGATGGATGTAACGGCGCGCACCAAGGCCGGGAGCGATGCGCACCTGCAACGCGTCACCGAGACTGTGGCCATTCCTGTCTTCCAGTTCGGTATCTTCTCGGACGTAGACCTCAGCTTCTTTGCCGGTCCGAATTTCAGTTTCGGTGGTCGTGTGCACACCAACGGCAACCTCTTTCTCGCACAGGGGAACGCGGCCACGCTGACGCTGAGCGACAAGGTGACCGCCGTCAAAGAAGTGATCCGCCAACGCATGCAGAACGGGGCGTTGCTCACCGACGCCCCCGCGCACGATGGGACCGTCAGCGCCACGACGGGCGGCGGTTTGCGTCCGTTGGCCGCCACCGAAGGCAGCGTCGTCGACGGTGTCGGCAGCGCCCTGAACGAACCGCCGGGCAGTGCCGTTTCGTGGACCAACGTTTCGCTCAGCGCCTACAACGCCAATCTTCGCAACGGCAGGACTGGCGCGAAAACGCTGAACCTCGCCCTCATCGCGATGGGCGGCTCGAACGTCGACCTGAACGGGCGACCAGTCACGAACGAGGACGTCAACAATCCGTCCGTCTTCGCAGAACGGAACTTCGCCAAGGCGAGCGTGCGCATCCTCCTGTCGGATACAGCGGCCGACATCACCAGCCTGCCCACCGTGACGGCGGCGGCACCGGTGAAGCTCGATGGCAACTGGAACGCCACGCCGCCGAACAATGGCACCGCCTATGGTCCGATCAGCGCAACCAGACCGCCCATCGCAACGTCGCCTGGCGCGATCACGGCGACGACCAACACCGACACACCCAACGCAACCGCCACAGAAATTCGAGTGGCATCGATTCCCGCGGGTTTCAAGATCCCGGTGACCATCTCCATCGGCGGGAACGCGAGCGTCACGTGTAAGGGACGCACCCCCACGACCTTTACTGGCTGCACCGGCGATCCCACTGCAATGCCGAACGGTTCAATCGTGACGGGGGTGGTGTCGTCCGGCGCGGGCACGATCTCGGTCACGACGACCCTGACGGCGGCCGCCGCGTCGAACGCCGGGACGATCAACGTCGCCAAGACCGCCGGCTTCGCCCCGACGACGTTCTGGCTTGCGGGAGTCGTCGTCTCCTGTTCCGGCTACACGACCACGGCTCCGGTGCGTTTCAGGGGGTGCGTTGGCGTGCCCACGACCACGCAGCCGCAGACCATTACGACCAACGCCTCGAGCAACGCCGGAGTTGGAACCATCGGCGGCTACATCAAGATTGAAAGACAGGACTCGGCCGGCACATGGTCTGACGTGACGATGGAAATGCTCAACTACGGCATCGGCGCCCCGAACCTGTCAGGGGCCATCTGTGCCGACCCGACGCCGAACGCGATCATCAGACTACAGCGCCTCAAGGACAACGGCGGCACCTGCGACTATTCACCGGCGGTGAATGGCGCGAACAACTCGAACAACTACTGGCCAACCGTCACCTTCGATACGCGCGAAGCGCTCGTGCGCGACACGGCCCCGGCCAGCGGCAACATCATCCTCGGGGGCGTCATGCACTACATCGCCATCGATGCGGCGAACCTCGCGGCCTGGTTCAACGGGGGCGGTGCGTATGCCGCGGGCACGGGCGCGACCGCGCTGAACAACAACGGGTACTCGGTGTATTTTTCGGATCGCCGAAACAACCGCAACGCCGTATCTGCCGAAACCGGAGAGTACGGCTGGGAAGACTTCGTGAACCCTGCCAGCGCGACCGGCACGCCGAACGGAGTGCTCGATACTGGTGAGGATGTGAACGGCAACGGTGCGCTCGACACCTATGGACAGTTTGCCAACTACAACGCGGTTACGAACACGGCGCCGCCTGGCGCGACAGCACCGCTCGACACGACGGCGCGGCCATGGACTGAACTCACGGCTGCGCGGGCACGGGTCAACCGGCCGGTTCTTTTCAGGCACGCGCTGCGCATCTTCAATGGCGCGACCCTCGCACCGACGATCACCGGCCTGACCTTCGCTTCGGAGAACCCTGTCTACATCCAGGGCAACTGGAACGCGAATGGCGCCTGGACCGATCCACACGCCGCGACGGCAGTCATGGGCGACTCGGTGACGCTGCTCTCGAATTCCTGGAACGACGCCGTCACCTTCGCGCAGCCGTACACCGTTGGCGGCAGGAACCGCAACACGCAGACGTGGTACCGCGTCGCGATCGTCTCTGGCAAGGGCATCGCGTTCCCCCAACCGGCAGGGACCGCAACCGATTTCGGCACCGACGGCGGCGCGCACAACTTCCTGCACTACCTCGAGAACGGTGATCAGGCCGTCAACTATCGCGGCTCGATCGTGACCTTCTTCTACAATCGACAGGCGGTCGGCACCTACAAGTGCTGTTCGACGGTCTACGGCGCACCCACCCGCAATTACGCGTTCGACATCGACTTTCTCGACCCCACGAAGTTGCCGCCACTGACGCCGGTCTTCCGCGACGTCAACACAATCGGGTTCTCGCAGGAGATCAGACCAGGCCGATAGGCACGGTGACCTCGGTGTTTGTCTTTTGTGATCTCAGTGGTAGAGCTTTTCGTGACTTATCGCAGCACTTTGCTGAGGAACCGTCGCGTGCGCTCGTGTTGCGGCCGATCGAAGATCTCGTTGGGAGTGCCGGCTTCGACGATCTGACCCTCGTCCATGAAAAGCACCCGGCTCGCGACTTGCTTCGCGAAACCCATCTCGTGCGTCACCACGACCATCGTCATGCCCTCTTCGGCGAGCGTCTGCATGACCGACAGGACTTCGCCCACCATCTCAGGATCGAGAGACGAGGTCGGTTCGTCGAACAACATGATCTTCGGCTGCATGGCGAGAGCGCGAGCAATGGCCACTCGCTGCTGTTGACCGCCGGATAGCTGATTTGGATATGCCGCGCTCTTATCGAGGATGCCGACTTTTACGAGCAGCCTATCCGCACGTTCGCGCGCGTCAGCGGGGGTCACTCCGCCGACCGTTGTTGGCGCGAGCATGACGTTCTCGAGCACGGTCTTGTGCGGAAACAAATTGAAGCGCTGGAAGACCATGCCGATGTTTCTTCTCAATGCGTCGATATCCGTCGTGGCGTCGTGGACCGGCACGTCGTGTACCCACACCTGTCCCGTGGACGCCTCTTCGAGGCCGTTCAAGCATCTGAGAAATGTGCTCTTTCCCGAACCCGAAGGTCCAATCACACAGACCACGTCGGACGCGGCCACGGTGCACGTGATGCCTCGCAGTACTTGAAGCGTGCCGAAGCGCTTCGTCAGCGCTTCAACGCGTATCACCTCGTCCATAACGAGACTCCAGTCTCTTGACGACGTAGGCGAGGCCCAGCGTCAGCAGCCAGTACATCACCGAGATCGTCAGATACGGTTCCCAGTAGCGCCCATAGGCGCCGGCCACCGTGCGCGCGGCATAGGCGAGTTCGGCCAGACCGATTGCCGAAATCAACGACGAGTCTTTGAGCAGCGCGATCGCGTTGTTGCCGAGCGGCGGCAGCATTCGCCTGAACGCCTGCGGCAGCACCACGTGGTACATCGTCCGCGGATAGGAGAGACCAAGTGACCTGGCCGCTTCAGACTGGCCACGGTCGATCGACTGGATGCCCGCACGGAAGATCTCGGAGATATAGGCGCCCGAGTTGAGCGTGAGCGCCAGAATGCCCGAGATGAAGGCGCCGTAGTTCTGCTTGATGTCGCGCGCCGTGTCGCCGGCAATCGCAAGCCCGTCCACCGGATTGATCAGCACCGGAAGCAGCGCGAAGTGGATCAACAGGATCTGCACGAACAGGGGAGTGCCGCGGAAGAAGCTGACGTATACGGTCGACGGCCATCGCAGGGCAACGCGGCAGATCTGTCGGGCGGGCTCATGACGCGCATCGGCGAGCCGGGCCATGCCCACCGCCAGTCCCAACAGGGTCCCCTGGACGATGCAGATGAGCGTGACCATGATGGTCATCTGCAGTCCACGCCAGAACAGTGCGCCGTACTCCGCGATGATGTCGGCGCG
Source organism: Vicinamibacterales bacterium (assembly GCA_040081675.1). Taxonomy (GTDB): domain Bacteria; phylum Acidobacteriota; class Vicinamibacteria; order Vicinamibacterales; family CAVVIG01; genus CAVVIG01. Next base: position 663 of record JBEBGB010000388.1, on the reverse strand, counting down.
GAACCAGCCGAACCAGAGGACCTGTTCCATGTGGTAGTGCGAGTGCGGGTGGCGTTACTGGGTCGGCAGCGGCGGGGCGTCCGCGTGGAACCACTTCTTGTAGATCTGCGCGTAGGTGCCGTCTGCCTTGATCGCCGAGAGGCCGGCGTTCAGTTTGTCGAGCAGCACTTTGTTGCCCTGTTTGACGGCGATACCAAAGTACTCCTTCGGGAACGACGGGTCGCTGAGCGTCTTCAGCTCTTTGTGCTCCTGGACCCGATACGCGATGACGCCGTTGTCGCCAATCGCGGCGTCCAGGCCGTAGGCCACCAGTTCAGCGATCATCACCGGCGTGCTCTCGAAGCGGCGGATGTTCGGACTGGTCTTCCCGAACGCGTTCGATGCCACGTCGTCTCCCGTGCTGCCGATGACGACACCGACCTTCTTTCCGGTGAGATCCTTCAGTGTCTGCACCTTGCTGGCGGCCGGCAGCGCGACGAGCTGCCGCGCCTCGAAGTAGGGCGCGGTGAACAGGTACGACTGTTTACGTCGCTCGTTGATGGTCACACCGGACACGATGAGATCGATGTCTCCGTTGTTGAGCGACGCGAAGATGCCTGTGAACGGCGTGTTCACGATCCGCACCGACAGGCCCGTCTTCTGAGCGATGGCCTTGATCATGTC
>JBEBGB010000387.1:0-5061 GCA_040081675.1 Vicinamibacterales bacterium | reverse complement strand
CGGAACTGGTTCTCGAGGAGTTCGCCCACGGAGCGGACGCGGCGGTTGCCCAGGTGATCGATGTCGTCCACGTTCGCCGGGTTTCGACGCAGCTTTAGGAGATATTTCAGTACCTCGTAGAAGTCCTGCGGATGCAGGATCTTCTCGTCGAGCGGCGTGTTCAGGCCGAGCTTCGTGTTCAGCTTGAGACGGCCGACCCGCGAGAAGTCGTACTTCTGCGGGTTGAAGAACATGTTCTCGAAGAGCGAGCGCGAGCTGTCGAGCGTCGGTGGGTCGCCTGGACGCAGACGGCGATAGATTTCGATCAGCGCTTCTTCGTGCGTGTGAATCGGATCCTTCTTCAGCGTCTGGCTGATGATCGGACCGACATCGTCCTTTTCGGGGAAGAAGATCTCGATGCGATCGAGCCCCTTTTCCTGCGCCATCGAGATGACGCGCGGTTCGAGCATCTCGTTCGCTTCGAGAATGATCTCGCCGGTAGCCGGGTCGATGACATCTGCCGCGGCAAATGCGCCTTCCAGTTCGGCGTCGGCGATCTCGACCGACTCCACTTGCGCGCGCTTCAGCGCTTCGACGGCGTTACGCGTGATCTTCTTGCCGGCCTGAATCGTGAAGTTCTCGCCGGGAACGGCGATATCCTTCGCGGCTCGCAAGCCAACCAGGCTGTCGGCCACCGCCCACGTCAGCGTGCCGCCCTTCACATGCAGGCGGTCGACCGTGTAGAACGCGCGGATGATCTCGTCGGCGCCGCGCAATCCGAGTGCGCGCAGGAACACCGATGCAAGAAATTTGCGCTTGCGGTCGATACGAACGTAGAGCAGGTTCTTGGCGTCGTACTCGAACTCGACCCACGAGCCGCGGTAGGGAATGATCTGCGCGATGTACAGCGTCTTGTCTTCCGAGTGGAAGAAGGCGCCCGGCGAGCGGTGCAACTGCGAGACGATGACGCGCTCGGTGCCGTTGATGATGAAGGTGCCGTTCTCGGTCATCAACGGGATGTCGCCGAAGTAGACCTCCTGCTCCTTGATGTCGCGGATGGTCTTGACGCCGGTCTCGGGGTCCTTGTTCCAGACCACCAGGCGGATCGTCACCTTCAGCGGCACGGCGAAGGTCATGCCGCGCTCCTGGCACTCGTCGACGTCGTACTTCAGCTTCAGGCCGACCGTGTTGCCGCAGATGTCACAGACGTCTCCGCGCGCATGGTTGCCCTTGCCGCAGCGCGGACAGAGCACTTCCCGGTCGCCGTACGGTTCGGCAATCAGCGTGGCGCCACAGGCGCTGCACGGCTTGCGCAAGTGGTGCAGTCCGGCGAGCTTGCCGCACTTGCACTCCCAGTTTCCGATCGAATACTCGATGAACTCGAGCGACGAGTTCTCGCGAAAGTCGCTGATCGGAAACACGGACTTGAACACTGACTGCAGTCCAGCGTCGTCTCGCTCGCTCGGCAGACGATTCATCTGCAGAAAGCGCTCGTACGACTTCTTCTGGATCTCGATCAGGTTCGGGATCGGAACCGTCGTCTTGATTTTCGAGAAGTCGATGCGCTCGCGGTAGACATTCTTGGGAAGGCTGTACATGCGTTTGAAACCTCGAGGAAAAGACCGGGCGCGTAAACAGCTTTAGGCTTCAGGCTCCAGGCTTCGGGAATTCGTTCCCAGAAGCCCAGAGCCCGAAGCCCAGAGCCAAGTCTGACAAGTACCGAGCGCGCGAGACGCCGGCTACTTGACTTCGACCTTGGCGCCGACGTCCTCGAACTTCTTCTTGATCGCCGCGGCTTCGTCCTTCGTCACGGCTTCCTTGATCGGCTTGGGAGCGGCCTCGACGAGGTCCTTCGCTTCCTTCAGACCCAGGGCGGTGATCTCGCGAACCACCTTGATGACGTTGATCTTGTTGGTGCCGATCTCGGTGAGGGTGACCGTGAACTCGGTCTGCTCTTCCGCCGGCGCCGCTGCCGCGGCCCCACCGCCACCACCTGCCATTGCCATCGGCATCGCAGCCGCGGCCGAGACACCGAGCTCTGATTCGAGCGTCTTCACGAGCTGTGAGAGCTCGAGCACGCTGATTCCCTTGATGTAGTCGACCACCTGCTGCTGCGTCACTTCGGCCATTGCTATCTCCTGCTTCGCTGTTGGCGCTATCGCGCCCGCTGTTGTGTTCAGTTCTATGGGCGCTTCCGCGCCGGCTCTCGGCTCTGGGCTTCAGGCTTTGGGCATCGTCGGCTCAGGCTAGAGCCCGGAGCCGGAAACCCGCAGCCTGGTCGGCTACGCTTCCTGCCGCTTCTTCTCTGCCTGCACCAGCACGCTCATCAGGTCGCGCGGAGCGGCGTTGAGCACGCTGACGATCTGCACCATCGGCGCCTGCAGCACGAAGAGCAGCTTCGCAAGCAGCTCCGGCTTGCCAGGCAGGTTGGCCAGGTCGGTGACCTCGGCCGGCTTGATGGCGCGGCCCTGGACGACGGCCGCCTTGATGGTCATCGCAGGCGTCGCCTTGACGAACGTCGTCAGTGTCTTGGCGAGCGCCACCGGGTCGGTCGCCGTGTAGGCCACCGCCGTGGTTCCCTCGAAGAACGTATCGAGCGCCTCGAACGAGGTGCCCTTCAACGCGCGCTTCGCGAGCGTGTTCTTGACCACCTTGTAGGAGGCCTTGGCGGCGCGGAGCTGTCGGCGCAGGTCGGTCACCTGCGGAACGTTGAGCCCCTTGTAGTCGACGAGGATCGCGGTCTCCGAACCCTTGAATGCCGACTCGAGCTGTTCGAGTTCTGCGGTCTTGTCTGCTTTCGTGACAGCCATTAGTGTTTCACCGCCGTGTCAACGGCCAGGGTATCGATGGTCACGCCAGGCCCCATCGTCGATGACACGGTGATGCTCTTCAGATACTTGCCCTTGGCGGCAGCCGGTTTCGCCTTCACGATGCTGTCGACCAGCGCATGCGCGTTGGCCACCAGGAAGTCGCTCGAGAACGACGTCTTGCCCACCGGCGCGTGAATGATTCCGGTCTTGTCGACGCGGAATTCCACTTTGCCGGCCTTGATTTCGAGCACGGCCTTGCGAATGTCGGTGGACACGGTTCCGGTCTTCGGATTCGGCATCAGCCCGCGCGGGCCAAGCACCTTGCCGAGCCGCCCGACCGCACGCATCATGTCCGGCGTGGCGACCACGGCGTCGAAGTCGGTCCAACCGCCCATGATCTTTTCGACCATCTCTTCGCCGCCAATGAAATCTGCCCCAGCTTCCTGGGCTTCCTTCTGCTTCTCGCCGCTGGCAATGGCCAGCACGCGCTTGGTCTTGCCAAGGCCGTGGGGAAGGACGACGGTGCCGCGCACCATCTGGTCGGCGTGCTTCGGATCGACACCGAGTCGAAGCGTCAGTTCGACGGTCTCGTCGAACTTGGCGAACTTCACCTTTTGAACGAGCGGGATCGCATCTTCGATCGTGTAAGTCCGATCAGCTGCGACCTGCGCCCGTGCGGCGTTGTACTTCTTGCCGCGTCTGCGCATGTCTTACCCTCCGTGGTTCAAACGAGCCCTGACGAGCTCTCCCACCTAATTGGGATTCTCGAAAGTTGGTGAATTGGTGAATTGGTGAATTGGTGATTTGGAGGCTTGAAGCTCCGAACCTCACCAATTCTCGAATTCGCCAGTTCCCAAAATTCCCGAATTCCCTGTCGTTTATCCGACGACGTCGAGTCCCATCGACCGGGCGGTTCCCGCCACGGTCCGAACCGCCGATTCCAGCGAGTCGCAGTTCAGGTCGGGCATCTTCAGCTTGGCGATGTCTTCCACCTGCTTCGCGGTGACGGTGCCCACCTTGTTCTTGTTCGGCTCCGCCGAGCCTTTCGCGATGTTCGCGGCGCGCTTCAGCAGAATCGGTGCGGGCGGTGTCTTCGTGATGAAGGTGTACGACCGGTCCGCATAGACCGTCACGACGACGGGGATGATGAGTCCCTCGTCCTTCGCGGTCTTCGCGTTGAAGTTCTTGCAGAAGTCCATGATGTTCACGCCCTGCGGACCGAGCGCGGTGCCAACGGGCGGCGCCGGCGTAGCTTTGCCGGCGGCGATCTGGAGCTTCACGAGTGCTTGGATTTTCTTGGCCATGTCAGTTGCTGTTAGATCTTTTCCACTTGCAGGAAGTCCAGTTCGACCGGTGTCGAGCGACCGAAGATCGTGACCATCACCTTCAGCGTGTTCTTATCGAGGTTGACCTCGTCGACCACGCCGTTGAAGCTGGTGAACGGTCCTTCGTTGATCCGGACCTGCTCGCCCTTTTCGAACATGTACTTCGGCTTGGGCTTCTCGGCTGCCGTCTTCACCTGTGTGAGGATCTGATCGACTTCGTCCTTGCTGAGCGGCGTCGGCTTCGCGCCGGCTCCGACAAAACCCGTGACCTTCGGCGTGTTCTTCACCACGTGCCACGCGTGGTCGGACATGTTCATCTCGACCAGGATGTAGCCAGGAAAGAACCGCTTCGAGGTCACGACCTTGCGGCCGCCGCGCATTTCGACCACGTCTTCGGTCGGAATCAGCACTTCGCCGATCTCGCCCTGCAGTCCGTAGGCCTGCACGCGCTGCTGCAGCGATTCAGCGACCTTCTTTTCGAACCCCGAATAGGTGTGGACGATGTACCACTTCTTGTCGTCGCCCGGTTGCGTCACCTCGAGGGTGACTTCGCTCATCTCGCTCATGCCGCACCGAATCGACGGAAGATCCACTGCACGAGGCTGTTGATTCCGTAATCGAGCACGAACAGGTACATGCCGAAGAACGCCGACGTCAGGATGACCACGACAGTCGTCGCGTACACTTCCTTTTGCGACGGCCACGTGACGCGCTTCAGTTCATTGCGCACCTCGGACAGAAACGTGCGGAAGCGTTCGATCCGCCCCCCTGCCGCTTCCCTGACCGTGTCGAGCGTCGTTGTGTCTGCCATTACGTCCTGTCCCGGTGAAGAAAGCCCCACTCAACCGCGCTCGGCGTCTCGCGAAAAACTGGCAGGACAGGAGGGAATCGAACCCCCAACCCCCGGTTTTGGAGACCGGTGCTCTGCCAATTGAGCTACTGTCCTA
>JBEBGB010000386.1:0-5061 GCA_040081675.1 Vicinamibacterales bacterium | reverse complement strand
GTTCACGCGAACAACGTGCTCGACGTGCTCGGCCGCTTCCTGAACATGGGCGTGGAGGCGTACCAGTTCGTCTCCGCCTTGAACTGCGTCCTGGCGCAGCGCCTGGTGCGCATGACCTGCACGCACTGCAAGCGCCCGGTCAAGGTGACGCGGCAACAACTCGAGGAGGCACGACTCGATCTGTCGCTCGAGCAGACGCACACCTTCTACGAGGGCGTTGGCTGCATCGAATGCAACGGGACGGGTTACAAAGGACGCTTCGCGATCTGTGAGCTGCTGGATCTGACCGACCGCATTCGCGAACTGATTCTCGAGAAGCGACCCACGTCGGAAATCAAGAAGGCCGCGCGCGAGGAGGGCATGCGATTCTTGCGCGAGTCGGCGGTGGAGCGTGTGCTGGAAGGCAAAACCACGCTGCGCGAGATCAACAAGGTGACATTCGTCGAATGAGCAGATTCTCTTTCTCGCTGCACGGCGGTGCGGGTCCGATGGCTGCGGTTGAGATTGGCGCTGGCCGCGTGACCGGGGTCTGTCTGGACGAACGGGGCGGACGTCCGGTCATTGCCTTGCACGCCATGGAGACACTTCCAGACGGTGCACTGGTGCCGGGGTTGAATGCGCTGAACGTGCGCGATCGTCCGACTGTTGCCGCTGCTGTTGAACGGGTGCTCGAGCGGATCGGTCGGCCCAGACGCGTCGGCGTCATCGTGGGCGACCCGGTGGCGAAGGTGTCGCTGGTGAAGCTGCAACAGGTGCCTCAGCGCGCACAAGACCTCGACCAGGTCATCAGGTGGCAGGTGCGCAAGAGCGCCCCGTTCGCGGTGGAGGATGCGCAGATCGGGTACGAGGCAGGACTTCAGGCCGAAGATGGGCACGACTTCATCGTCACCATGGCGCGGCGCGACGTGATCATGGAGTACGAAGAGTTGTGCGCCGCCGCCGGCGCTGACGCCGGCATCGTCGACCTGTCGACCTTCAATGTTGCGAACAGCGTTCTGGCGTCCGGCGCCGACACGCGCGGCGACTGGCTGCTGGTCAACGTGGCGCCCGGCTGGGAGTCGATCGCGATCATGCGCGAGCGGCAGCTGATCTTCTTCCGCAACCGTGGGGCGGACGGCGAAGGGACGCTGGCCGATCTGGTCCACCAGACGGCGATGTATTACGAGGACCGCTTGGCAGGGTCTGGCTTCCGCCGTGTTCTGGTCTGCGGCGCTATCGGCGCGGGCGACTCCGGAGCGTTGCGGCGCGGTCTGGCCGATCGACTGGGAACGACCGTCGAGACCGTGAACCCGACCGGCGCAGCGAGCCTCGCTGACCAGCGGGGTGTCAGTCCGGGGTTCATTGATGCGATGACTCCGCTGGTCGGGCTCATCCTGCGAACGCGGGAGGCAGCGTGATTCGCAACAACCTCTCCACGCGACCGTTCTACAACGTCAGTGCTGTCCGTACGTGGCTCGGTGTCGCGCTTCTCGTTGTTGCGGCCGCTACGCTGTTCAACGTGTCGCAAGTCTTGCGGTACTCGAACAGCAACACTGAACTCGTGACCAGGGCCATCAACGATGAGGCAACCGCTCGCGACCTGCGAAGCCAGGCCTTGACGTTGCGCTCCAGCGTTGACACGGCGCAGGTGGACAAGGTGTCCGTCGATGCGCGACAGGCGAACGACCTGATTGACCGGCGCACGTTCTCGTGGACGGAGCTCTTCAACCGGTTCGAACGCACGCTGCCTGACGAGGTCCGCATCACCGCCGTGCGTCCGCTCGTCGACAAGAACCGCCGAATCGTGCTCACCGTGAATGTGCTGGCTCGGGGCGTCGACGACGTGAACCAGTTCATGGAAAACCTGGATCGAACCGGCGCGTTCCTGGACCTTCGATCGCGGCAAGAGCAAACGACGGACTCGGGCCAGATCGAATCGGCGCTCGAGATGGTGTACGCACCGCAGCCCAACGGGTCGTCAGACGTGTCCGCGCCTTCGAGCACCACGAGTCCGCCAGCGGCAGGCGCACCGGTAGCCGCGCCGGCGAGGGAACGCTGATGACGCCGCTCCTGCGACGAGTCATCGCCGAGCATCGCGGCCTCTTCGCGGTCGTGGGCCTCGCGCTCCTCGCGAACCTGCTTGCCTACGTGCTGGTGGTCCGGCCGTTGGCATTGAAGTCGAGCGGTGCCGCGGACCGTGCCGTTGCCGCTGCGACAGCGCGCGGCGCCGCCGAGCGCGAACTCGCGCAGGCCGATGCGCTCGTGAAGGGTAAGGCGCAAGCCGATCAGCAGCTGGACGCGTTCTACAAGAACGTGCTGCCGTCGAACATGACCGCAGCGAGACGGATGACGTATGCGAGCTTGCCGAGCCTGGCGCGAAAGGCCGGCGTTCGCTATGACGCGCGAACAACCACGGTCGAGGCGCTGGACCGGGATGGCCGTCTCGAGAAGATGGGCATTCGCATGGTCCTTCAAGGCGACTACGACGGTCTTCGCCAGTTCATCTACGCGCTCGAGACCGGCCCGGAGTTCGTGGTCATTGACGGAGTGACCCTGGTTGAGGGTCAAGGCGACGAACCGCTGCACTTGACGGTCGACCTATCGACCTACTATCGGCTCCCACCAAATGCCTCCTGAGCGCCGACGACTGATCGTGCTGCTCGGCGTGCTGGCGGTGACGCTGGTCGGTGCCGTTGCGTACAACTTCTGGCCGAGCTCCGGATCTGCCGGACCTGCACGAGCCGCCGCCAGAGCGGCGCAGCGAACGAGCAGCGAGCCTGCTCTGACGGCGCCCGATGTGCATCTTCAAGCGCTTCGCAGCGGCACGCCGCCGCCCGAGACGCCGTTGGCTCGCGACCTGTTCAGGTTCAAGCCCAAGGCGGCCCCGCCTCGTGTGACGCAAGAGGCTCGGCCAGAGCCTGCCGCCACGCCTCCGCCCCCGGCGCCAAGCGGTCCGCCGCCCATTCCCATGCGGTTCATCGGACTCGTCGAGGCACCCCAGCAGGCGCAGAAGATCGCGATTCTGAGTGATGGTCGCGGGATCTACCAGGGACGCGAAGGCGATATCATCGAAGGTCGGTATCGGATCTTGCGCATCGGCGTGGAGTCGCTCGACATGGCGTACGTCGACGGCGGCGGGCGGCAGACCATTCGGCTTTCGGGATCATAGGCATGCAAAGCACAGAGAGCAGAGTGGCGGGCAACTGCCGAAGTTGGATCGCGCCCGTCAGGACCGCGCTGGTGACCGATTCGGGGGATCTGTGAGAACACGTTTGAACCGGCTCGCCGTGCTTGCCGCGGTACTTGCGTCCGCGGCGGGATGTGCGGCCGGCCAAGCGTTTCGGCAGGGCAATGCCTCGATAAAGTCCGGAGACCTCGACCAGGCGGTTGCCTACTATCGGACGGCGTCGAACGCCGATCCCGGCAACCCGAACTACAAGATCGCGCTCGAACGCGCGATGCTCGCGGCGTCGCGCGCGCACTTCGACAAGGCGAAAGCGTTCGAGGACCAGGATCAACTCGAAGCGGCTCGAGGCGAGTATCAACTGGCCTCGGAGTACGACCCGGCGAATCGCCAGGCCGCAGCCAAGATCATCGCACTGGACCAGGCGGTTCGTCTGCGCATCGAGGCGTCGCGTCCGAGGCCGGCCATCGAGCAGCTTCGCGAACGTGTGCGCGCCACATCGGGCGAGCCGCTGCTGAACCCGACGTCGCGCGAGCCGATCCGTCTGACCTTCCGCAACGCAAACATTCGCGACATCCTGGACGCGATGGGCAGCGCGAGCGGCATCAACATCACCTACGACCCGCAAGTGCCGCAGACCGCGGCGACCGTGCAGCTGGACGGCGTGACGCTGGAGCAGGCGCTTCAGCAGATCATGTCCGTCAATCAGCTCTCGTACAAGGTGACCAGCGAGCGCGGGATTCTGGTCTTTCCGGACAATGCGCAGAAGCACGCGCAGTACGACGAGCAGGTGGTGCAGACCTTCTATGTCTCGCACGCCGACGTCACGGAGCTCACGCAGCTGCTCAGCTCCCTGATACGGCTCCCCAGCATGGCCGTGCAGCCGGCGATTCAGTTCAACAAGACCGCGAACACCATCACGGTCCGCGGCACGACGTCCGTGGTGCAGATCATCGAAAAGGTGATTGAGCAGAACGACAAGGCTCGCGCCGAGATCATGTTCGACGTCGAGATCCTCGAAGTGAATCGGGTCAGGGCCAAGCAGTACGGCTTGAACCTGTCGGAGTACGCCCTCGGCGGCGTGCTCTCACCAGAGGTGTCGCCTAGTGGAGCCGCCACCACCACCACGACGACCGCTGGCACCGGCACGACTCCCACAACGACGGCGGCCGCTGGGCGATCCACTGGGCCGTCAGGCGTCGCCTCGCCGCCTCCGTTCAACTTGAACACGATCTCGCGTGGCTTCACGACGTCTGATTTCTATCTCGCCGTGCCCACGGCCATTGTGCGCGCACTCGAGAGCGACACCCAGACCAAGCTGGTCGCGAAGCCGCAACTGCGTGGGGCCGAGGGTAACAAGCTCACGCTGAACCTGGGTGACGAAGTGCCGATCGTGTCGACGAGCTACACGCCGATTGCCACGGGCGGCGGAGCGGTCAACCCGTTGAACTCGTTCCAGCTGAAACCGGTTGGCATCAACATCGACATCACGCCGGTGCGTGTGACGCTCGACGGCGACATCCTGCTCGATTTGAATGTCGAGAGCAGCTCACGCGGTAGCGACGTGAACCTCGGCGGCACGAATTACCCATCGTTTGGTTCTCGAAAGGTCGGCACGCGCCTTCGGCTGCGCGACGGCGAGTCGAACCTGCTCGCCGGGCTGTTGCGTGAAGACGAACGGAAGTCGTTGAACGGATTTCCCGGCGCGATTCGTGTGCCGATTCTCAAGCAGCTCTTCTCGAACAACGACCAGACGGTTGGTCAGACCGACATCGTGATGTTGCTGACGCCGCACATCTTGCGGGCTCCGGCGATCACAGAGGCCGACCTTCGGCCGATTTACATCGGTTCGCAAGGCAACCTCGGACTGAACGGACCGCCTCCGCTCATTGGCGTGC
>JBEBGB010000385.1:0-5065 GCA_040081675.1 Vicinamibacterales bacterium | reverse complement strand
TTCGAATAGGTCGCGACTGAGTTCGTACAGGGAAGCCTTGCTCGACGGCGACTGGTCGGCCACCACGAGTTCGAGCGCCTCGCGCAACAACGCGGACGGCGTGGTCCGTCGGCTTCTGGCCACTGCGCTCAGCCGAATCTTCGTCTGGACGGGAACCTTGATCGAGAGCGTCTCACTCATGGTGATCCAATTGTAGACCCGGCTTGCCACTTTCCAACTACCCGCCGTCTGGCGCGCGGACAACCGGCGACAGAGCGGTAGACAACAGCAAGATGTTGTTGACCGACACGCGCTGGCGCCCCTCGAGGAAGAGCTACTGGCAGGGCCGCCGGATGTCGGTAGAGATCGAGTCCGGCACCCAGCCCTGCTTCATCGCCTTCGAGCGCCGACTGACTACTGCTCTGCTTGCGTTTTCGCCGCGCAGCGGTAAGCATCCGCCTTCAACACGATCGGTTTTGCACACACTGCTCGGCAGACTCGCTGGCAGGCACGCCTCCGATCCAGGGGTCTGAGCAAATGCCCGCGAGCCAGTCCAGCGTCGATGCAATCACTCATCAGCACACAGTGGTCACGGCTCGAGCGATGCCTGCACGGCTCGCGATGGTGCTGGTGTCGTCCGTGTTGTTGTGTCTGGTCATAGGAGACAAACTCCTCTGGCAGGCGGAGCCGTTTCAACCGAATGACACGTTCCAGTACTACAGCGCGGCCAGGAACGCTCTCGACGGACACGTCGGGTACACCTCGATCGTGCACTTCGATGAGGAGCGTGCTTTCGGCACCATACCAGCGCCCCTCGTGCACTTTCCGGTCGGCTATCCGCTGCTCCTGGCCGGGGTCGTCGCGCTCGGTCTGACCCTGGACCAGGCGGCGGTCGCGATCAACGCGTTGGCGGCGATCCTGTGCCTCGCCTTGATTGCGACGGCGGCGCAGAGACTCCGATTGAGCCTGCTTGCCACCACCGCCGCCCTCGGAGGGTTCGTGCTGAACCCCGCTATTTCGCGATGGACGACGACGGCATCAACCGAAATGGCATTCACGGCCATCATCACGGCCGGCGTGCTGTGGCTGGCGCTTCCTGGTCGAGACAAGTCGAGTCCGACAATCGCAGAGGCTCTCTTGGCGGGGCTGCTCATCGGCTTGTCGTACTACGTGCGATACGCCGGCTTGTTCTTGCTCGTCGGCCTCGGTGCCACCACTATCGTCGCCTTTCTTCGGTCCGGTCGACCTCAGTTCCGGCAGTACGGCGTGGCGACGCTCGTATCGGGCGCCTTGATGGCCGCAGGGCTGATTCGCAACATGCTGGTTGTCGGCACCTGGCGTGGCGGAGAGAAGGAAGCGTGGCACGCTCCGTTGAGAGTTGCCGCGGAAACAATCCGAGCGGTCGACCAACTGCTGCTCGGCGAGCGTGTCGGTGTCACTCAACTCGCGGCACACATGTTCTGGTTCGTCATCGTCGCCGCGGTCGTGAGCATGGCCCTGTGGCTCGGGAGAGCTGCGAGCGGATCGGCTGGGGGCACGAAGAGCCCGCAGGTACGCGACTTCGTCGCCGTGGCCGGCACAATCATGGCCGCTTACAGCCTGTGCATGTTCTACGCGGGCGTCACCACGGTGATCTCGTACGGGTCCCGCATGTTCGTGCCGATGCTGCCGTTGACGCTCATCTTGATCGGGTGTGGCATCGACAGTGTTCGTTCGAGACTCTCGTCGAGTGCGCGGCCAATGCAATTGGCAGCTGTCGGGGGCATCGGCGTACTGATGTGCGGGTACGTGCTCCTGAACGTGCCTCAAGCGGTTCGTCCGGTGGACAATTCGAAAACCGACCGCATTCGCGCTGCGCTCTTCAACGACGAGTCAACCGGGCAGTCGGCGGCACGCGCCTTGAGAGAGGCGCTGGGCGCTCATCGACGAATACTCGCGAATGACGGCCAGGCGATTGGGTATCTCTCTGAGATCGACACGGTCTCGCTGGTCAGCATGGAGTACAGCACGACGACGTGGACTGAGGCGGAGTTGCAGAAGACCGCGCGCACCTTCGACGTCGGGGCGTTCGTTATCAGACGACCCGACTCTAACGAGGCTGGAAACGCCGACGTCGTTCCATCCGAGTACGTGATGCGCCTGGCGAACCTGACGCATCCCGAGTGGCTCGTACCGGTCTACGTCACCGAGGCGCTGGTGATTTATCGGGTGAGTTGAGGCGCGCCGGGCGCCCCCTTGAGGAAGATGCCACCCTTCACCGTCGCCACGGGCACGAACTGTTGCGTCAACGTGCGCGGCTGACGCGCTCCGTCACGGTATTCAAAGCTCCCCTGCGCGAGTTCGAGAACGGCCACGTCCGCCGTCACACCCGGTTGCAGCGTGCCCACCTTTTCCGGATAGTTCAGCATCTTCCCGGGTGTGCTGGTGACGCCCGCGATCACCTGCTCGAGCGGCAGCCCGAGATGCAGGAATTCAGACATCGGCACCAGCACGCTGGCGGGGCCGCCGTCCGGCGTCCGCCCGATGTCGGTTGAGATCGAGTCCGGCACCCAACCCTGCTTCATCGCCTTTTCCGACACCTCCCACGAATGGTGTGTCGTCCCCAGTTGCACGTCGACCCAGATGCCACGGTCCCTGAGCGCCAGGATCTGCGGCAGCACCTTCTCGGCCTGCGTACCGTCGGCGCCAAAGAGGTTCGAGGAGTTGGCGGAGGGCGGGTTGAAGGGATGCGCGAGGATGTCTCCGCGCTTCAAGATAGCGAGCAGGTCGGGCTCGACCGACCAGTGCATCATGATCGGGATCCCCGTGGCGTCAGCCACTTCGCGAGCGGTCTTCATCACCTCGAGGTCGTGCGGCAGGTCGCCGTGCTCGCCGTTCACGCCGCGCGTCCATTCGCGCAACACAACCGCGTGACACCTGCCCCTCATCGCCGGCTACTACGCGCCGAACTGACGCAGATGGTGGTCCATGTGCTTGTACATCAAGCGCCCCCAATCCTCTCCGCTCAGAGGTCCGAAGAAGCTGTGGACGACACCGTCGGAGGCCTCCCGGCCTCGCGAGCAGAAGCGCTCTATCAGCGCGCTCAGCCGCTGATGCTCTCGACTGAAGTCTCGCTTGTCCACGATCCTGAACACCGGATCGGTCGGGGCGTTCCTGCCAAGCGGCTTCTCACCGAGAACTCTCCCTCGCAGCAGCGGCGTCACGATCTTGCCGAGCAGGGCCTGCTTCGCGAATCGGTCACCCACGGGCACTTCGAAGGCCATCGCGCAGTGCGCCATCATCTGCGCCACATCCATCTTTCCCCACTGACGCGAGCTCGTGGGCTGCAGCGTCGAGAGTCGGTTGACGATTCCTTCGCGAGTCGATGACTCGTACAGGTTCTCCATCGTTAGTCCTCCGGATGTCGCGCGAGCATACCCTGAGGCCCCGCGGGCGGGATACGGTCCCAGGGTGAGAAGAGGCCCGCCCACCGGCCGTCTTCGGTTCCGAACAGAGTGTCTCGAGCCGCCCAGCGCAGATCGCCCCTGTCAACTGAAGGGAACTGATGATAAGGATCTCGGTGGTGGCCTGGTGTCGTGTTCCATGGCTGCCTGGCTGGCCACGCCAGTTAGTAGCGACCGGCAATCGTTGGATTCACCGAGAGAGGCGCTTATGAGTGGACATCGAATCCGCATCCCGGTTTTCGGACTGATGGCAGCCCTGGCACTCGTGGTGACAGCGTCCGCGTCGTGTGCCTCTCTTGCTGGCGCCGGGCGAACGTGGAGCGTTCAGACAGAACAGGAGATACGACAGCTCGAAAGCCGGCTGAGGGAAGCGGTGCTGTCAGGCGCCACGGCGGTGCTGGACGACCTGCTGGCCGACGATTACGTGAATACCGATGCGTACGGTCTCGTCAGGCTCAAGGCACAGGTGATCGCGGACATCTCGTCGGGAAGTTCCGACTTCGAGTTGATTAACCTGGATGACATCAACGTCAACCTCTACGGCGACGCAGCCGTGCTGACGGCGAAGCGCACCGTCAGAGGCCGCACCGCCAACCGCGATCCCAGCGGTCAATTCCGGCAGATCCGGGTGTACGCAAAACGCCAGGGGCGCTGGCAGGCGGTCATGCTCCAGATCACCCGGATCGCCGGGACGTAGCCGGTCCCGACCTTCAAAACCGGGCCTTCACGCGCTTGACAATCCGTGGCAGGAGTCATACGGTGCACGTCATCAGGCTCTCGAGGCCGAGCGCGAGCGCCTCCAGGCTGCCGTATTCACGCGACTTTCAACAGGGGATCGCCAAGCGGCTATGAGCACGGAGCACCCTCCCGGGGAAACAGGCCCACCGCCCCGCCGTGGCCCCACCGTCGAACTCGACCCGACCGGAATCGTCACGGGAAAAGCCGCGGACAGGCAGCGCCGCCAGTACCTGAACTATTCGTTCTACCGGCTCGACCCCGTGTTTCGGCGGCTCCCCTCGGACGAGCAGCTGGTAGCAGCGACCGAGTTCATCGAACTGGTACGGAAGTGGGAGTCGTCAGACGATTTGATCCTCCGCACGTACTCGCTCGTAGGACTGCGCGCGGACGTGGACTTCATGCTCTGGCGGATCGCGTTCGACCCGCTGTGCTTCCAATCGATGGAGGCGGCAATCAGGCGGTCGCGCCTGGGCGCCTACCTGTCGCAGGTCTACAGCCTGCTGTCGCTGCAGCGCCGGTCTCCGTACGTCAACAAGACGAAGGGCTCCGGGGACGGCGTCGAGCTGATGCCGGGAGAGGGCCAGTACCTGTTCGTGTATCCCTTCACGAAGACACGGTCGTGGTACCGCCTGTCGCCACACGCGCGTCAGGGAATGATGGACGAGCATATCGCCGCCTCCGCGCCGTTCAAGGGCGTCCGCCTGAACACGAGCAACTGCTTCGGCATCGACGACCACGACTTCGTGGTTGCGTTCGACTCGGACTACCCGCAGGAGTTTGTCGATCTGGTGGGCCGGCTGCGGTACACCGAGGCGAGCCTCTATACGCAGCGGGACACGCCGATGTTCACGTGCGCGAAGGCACCCATCGACGCGATCCTCGCGCAACTGGCGAACGTGGATTAG
>JBEBGB010001245.1:0-1215 GCA_040081675.1 Vicinamibacterales bacterium | reverse complement strand
CAGCCCCGACACGCTCGATGTCGTGGTGCCGAGCATGCTGCTGCAACCCATCATCGAGAACTCGATCAAGCACGGGTTGTCGCGCAAGGTTGGCGGCGGGCGCATCACCATTCGCGCCAGTCGCCGTGGCAATCGCTCGTTCATCGAAGTGGAAGACGACGGGCTTGGCATGACCGAAGAGCGCCTTCAGGAAGCGCTCCACGGCGGCATCGGGCTGAGTAACGTGAACGAGCGCCTGCGAACCATTTACGGCGCGAGTTGCAGCCTCAAGCTCACCAGCACCACAGGGCGTGGCACGTCGGTCAGCGTGGAGCTGCCGGACCTCACCCTTCCGGAGAGACTGTCCGCATGAACGATCTGCGAACGGTGCTGGTCGACGACGAGCGGCTCGCTCGTGAGGAACTGGGCTATCTGCTCGGTCAGCTCGGAGGCATCGACGTCATCGGCCAGGCTGGAGATGGACTCGAGGCGGTGGATACGATCGACCGACTGCAACCAGACCTCGTCTTCCTCGACGTGCAGATGCCGGGCCTCACGGGCTTCGACGTCGCACGCCGTCTGCTGGATATCGAAGCCGGCACGCAGATCGTGTTCGTCACAGCGTTCGATCAGCGCGCTATCGAGGCCTTCGAGGTGAACGCGGTCGACTACTTGCTCAAGCCGGTGGATCCGACGCGTCTGGACACGGCGGTGCAGCGGGTGCGGCGCCGCATCGCCGCCGAACGAGTGTCGGACACAGCCGAGCCCGCGGGATCGGTCGTCGCCGCCGACCAGCTCGAGAAGATTCTTCAATTGGTCAGCGAGCGGCAGAGTCGCCGCGAGAGGCTTGCCGTCAAGGTTGGCGAGCGGTTGCTGCTGGCACACGCCGAGGACATCGTCTGCGCGTCCATGGTCGACGAGACGATCACCATCGTCACCAAACAGTACGCAGGCACGTCCAATTACCGTACGCTCGATGAACTACACGCCCGCTTGGATCCCAGCACGTTCTGGCGAGTGCACCGGGCGCACATCGTGAACATCAATCAGATCAAGGAGATCGTCCCGTGGTTCAGTCGGAACTACATCCTGACAATGAAGGACGAGAAAGCCACCGAGATTCCAGTCAGCCGGACACAGACCAGGCGGCTCCGGGAGTACCTGAAGATCTGAGCGATCAGCTTCACCGACCCGTCGTTGAAACGCTCGGCGATGAATCGCTCGGCGTTGAACCGC
>JBEBGB010001244.1:0-1215 GCA_040081675.1 Vicinamibacterales bacterium | reverse complement strand
TCCCAAAGGTCGGGCAGCGCAGGGCATACGCAGCTAAATGGATGGAGTGTTCAGTAGAAGTTGGATGAGGTAGTTGTTGTCCCAGCCGGCGGTTTTGCGTTTGCAGGCGATGCCGGCTTTGACCGTCTGGTCGGCTTTCAACAGCGTGAGTCCGATGCGGTTGAGAAGTGCCAAGTTCTCGGCGGAGTGCCCGCTGCGCAGGCGACAGAGGTCTTCGTGGAAGCTGACATCCAAGACCCAGTGCAGGTTGTTCTCGATGCTCCAATGGCGGCGTGAGAATGTCGCCAGCTTGCGAGCACTGGGGCGACGACTACTCAGGTAGTAGCGTGACTCTTCGCAGAGCTTGCCGTCGCGGAGCGTGCGGCTGTGGACCATGCCGATCGAACGCACCGCGCTCCAGCCGAGTTTCTTCAGCGACGCCGGTGCCGGCAGCGAGACGTACTCGCGAGTTTCCTCGCGACCGTGTTTCTTTTCGTGCGTCTCGTGACGAGTCCCTCGCGAGGGCGGAGCGTCCGATTCCAAGTGCTCGGACAACGTCTCTTGGATGATCCGCAGTGTCGTCTCTGGATTGCCTTTGGCGGCCAAGAGGTAGTCGCCGCCGCCGTCGATGATGGCTTTCGCGATCGCTTTTTGGCAGCCCATCGCGTCGATCGTGACGGTCGCTCCCGTGATGTCCACCGCTTGGAGCAACTGCGGAATGGCGGTGATCTCGTTGGACTTCTCGTCCACCGCGACTTGCCCCAGCGTGATCCCGTTGGCCGTGGACCACGCGCTGACCAAGTGCAGCATATTCTTCCCGGCGGCGCGGTCGAACGTCCGCCGCAGCGACTTGCCGTCGATGGCGATGTGCCGCTCTTCCCGCGAGTCCCCCGCCTCGTCACGAACATTCCGCAGCCAGCCCAGCAAGCACTCCTGCAACGCTTCCGGCTTGAGCAATGCCAGCACTCGATTGAACGTGTCGTGCGCGGGGATGCCGTGCGGCAATTCCAAGATCGTCTGAAAGAATTCTGCTTTGCGACGCCCGTACTCCGCGATCTCGACACAGCCGTCGCACCCGCTGAGCACACCGCAAATCGAGATCACCAAAATGTCCGTCAACAAATGCCGAGGCTTCCGTCGCACTCGTGGGTCCGGAACCTCACGGACTTGAGTCAGCAAACCCCCCAACACCACGTCATCCCACGCTTGTTTCTTCACGACACCTCCTGGAAAAAA
>JBEBGB010000045.1:0-18145 GCA_040081675.1 Vicinamibacterales bacterium | reverse complement strand
CGTGTACACCGACGAGCGCGATACGACTGCGGGGCGATTTGTCACGGCGAGCACGACCCAGGGTCTGAAGAATCGGGCCTTCGTCGTCAAGGTGAACCGTTTGCTGCGGTACTGACGCCCGGCCCGACCGATCCCGCAGCGAGCTTGGACGAGCCCAGAAACAGCCACTGGGCTGTGACCGCCAGCGCTTGGTCGAACCCCTCGAGCCGCGTCCGGTCGATACATGGAGCCAGGAATGCCGACGTAGAACAGGATCCGTCGCGACCTGCTGGTCACTTGCCGCAGCACTTCTTGTACTTCTTACCGCTCCCGCATGGACACGGCTCATTGCGCCCGACCTTTATCGGGGCGCGGTACGGTTGCTGTGGCTCGTCCGGTCCGTCGCCTGCCCACTCCTCATTCCCATCGTAAGGCCCATGATTGTTCTTGAAGGCTGACCACCAGGACGTCGCGTGCGCCACGTCATCAATCGGCGGCCATCGACTTCTCATGACCTCGAGCTCTCTGCCAGCCGGGGCGGATTCTATTGCGTCGAGCTCCTGCGGCGACACTGACATCGGGTCGGCCAGACCATCGCTGTAGGCACGACGAAGCTCGGGGAAGACAGACAGTGCTTCGATGTCGGCACACGCCGCGACCAGGCTGTCCCACGCCTGACCCGGCTCGCGTTCGAGCCCCTCTGTGGCGAGCCACTGAAAGTGCTCGACGATGGTGTCACGCGGAACTTCCGCCCACGCGGCCAGGAGCGCAAGGGCGCCCACGCCAGCCCCGCGGCCGTACTCGTTTGCGTCTCGATTCAGAATGAGCGCCTTGATGGGCGCCAGGTCTCCGTCGCACACCGACGCGAGAATCCGTGCGCCATCCTGCGTGACGATGTCGCCCCCGATCTCGAACGGCTGCTCGTCGGGCAGCGACAACCAGCGAATGACGGACGAATAGGCGCGTGGCTCACGCCACTTTGCGAACAGATACAGCGCATACGAGAAGAGATTGGCCTCCGGGATCGCCGCGTTCGTCGGATTCCCGATGCAGTGGTCGAGTGCTGCGAGGAACGGGTCGATCAGGGCTTCCCTCCACGCGTCCGCAGAATCGAGTGCCTCTGTCGGCTGCGCGGTCACGTCTCGAGACAGCGTCTCCAGAATGTCTGAAGGCGAGAGCGTTGGCGTCGGTACCTCGACAGGCTCGTGTGTGAATCGATCGATCCCCATCCAGAACGGACACCGCGGGCACGATCGGCCCATCGGGTAGTCGATGCCTTCTTGGTGCGGACACCCGATGATGCGATCGGACACCGCAGTGTGCTTGACGCCGTACTCACCAAAGAACTGGGCAACGTCAGCCGCGATTGTGCGGTCGGTCCGAACGTCGATGTTCTCGGTTGTCCAGGTGCGCAGCACCGCCGGTTCCCGCTGGCCTGGCCGCTCGAGCACTGAGGCGACGAGCTTCGTGGCACACGTGTTGTCCGGCCCGTACGCCGCGAGAGTTGCCAGTGGGTACTGATGAGACCGTTGGGCGGGTCGTTTCGAACGCATGGTCATGTGTAGCTCAGGGAAGTCTCTCACGCGAGCAAGAAGCCACGGTTACG
Organism: Vicinamibacterales bacterium; assembly: GCA_040081675.1. Taxonomy (GTDB): domain Bacteria; phylum Acidobacteriota; class Vicinamibacteria; order Vicinamibacterales; family CAVVIG01; genus CAVVIG01. The sequence continues at coordinate 16,560 of JBEBGB010000045.1, read as the reverse complement.
AAACTGTCGTCCGGGCACAACTGTTCCCGGCTCGACTCGAAGTGCTCGCCGACTCGCGCGTTGGGATGCCTGGCCTGCGCATTCGACAGGTCCGCAAAATCAATCGGGCGGTGTATCGTCGGCGTTGTCCCGACGCCTCGCGGCTGCTACGCTCAGCGCATGCGCGACGCCCTTGTGGCCACTGGGGACGAGTCAGGATCACCGGCCGACCAGGCTGCATGGTGGGAGGAATTTGCCGCCGCCGCCCGCCGGCCGCTGGCCACCCGCCTGCGCTACGCCTTCATCCACACCTACAAGCCGGTGTTGGACGATGCGCGCTACCGGTCGTTCGAGACCACGGCAGACTACCGGACCTGGTGCGAAGCCGCTCTGCCTGACTGGCTCGGCTATCACAGACCCAAGTCCGGAGAGTGACCACTCTGGCTCGCAGCAAAGCGAAAAAATGACGCTTCCGAACGGGACAACGCTTGGCGCATTTGAGATCACTGCGCCACTCGGTGCGGGCGGGATGGAGAACAGGAACACAAACACCCATGGCTGCTCCCGGACGGTCGGCACTTCCTGTTCTGGATTTCACCTTCGAAGCGCATTGTCGGATCGGTATCACGTTCGTCTACAACTGGATCGCAGACCTGAAGCCGACGAGCCCGCTCGTAAAGTAATCGCGCCCCGAGCCAGGAATCCAAGTGCCTGCCGTTATCTCTTGTGAACGCCCGGCCTCCTCTCACCATTTCGGGCGACATCGCGTTGGATTGTTGCCGTGAGAGATCCCGGATTGAAGGTCGGTGTCGTTGTCAAACGTCAAACCGTAAGTGACGGCCAACGACGCGATCGCTCGCAGAAGCAGCGGTCGCAAGCGGGCATCACACGCGCCACAGATCCCGCACTTGCTTTTCCGCGGCCGCCCGCGGCGTCAATCGCATGAGGGCATTCCGAGCGCGCACCGCGATGGGGTGTCGCCACTGCGCGATCTGCCCGAGTCGACGAGCGCGCATCACGATGCCATTCGCGCGCGTCACGCGACGGCGTTCGTAATTCACGAGTGTCTGCCCCGTATCGGCCGACCGCGACAACTCGTCAGCCAGAACCGCCGCGTCCTCGATGGCCTGACATGCACCTTGTCCGAGATTCGGCGTCATCGGATGCGCGGCGTCACCAAGCAGCACCACACGCCCGCTGTGCCAGCGCGTCACCGGATCGCGATCGCTGATGTCAGTTCTGATGATGCGGTCTGGCGCGGTCGCTTCGAGCACCGCTCGAACGGGTTCGTGCCAGCCGGCAAAGCGCTCGAGCAACTCGACGGGAGCATTGCGATCCCGAGCGTCGTGAGGCGCGTCGGCGACCGCGAACCAGTAGATCTCCCCGTGTCCGATATCCACCATGCCGAAACGCTCGCCCGCGCCCCACGATTCGGTCATGCGCGTGAGCTTGGGCCCCGCACCAGCTTTCGTAACTCCGCGCCAGCTCGTATAGCCTGAGTAGACCGGTTCGCCGTCATCAAGCAGCTGCCGTCGGATGGTGGAGTGAAGACCGTCGGCGCCAACGACGACGTCAGCCTCGAAACTCTGTCCGTCCTGGCACCGTACGGTTGCTCCGGACACCGACGAGTCGACCTGTACCACCTCTGTGCCGAGGGTGAGGGCAGCTTCGCCAACCACGTCGCGAAGGACACCGTGCAGTCGCGCACGATGAATGGCAACGATCGGAGCTCCGAACCTCGCACCAAGCGAGGTCATGTCGACTTCCGCACCGAGCGCGCGTCCGCTGCGATCGAGGATGGCGGCGCGCGCCACCTTCTGGCCGGCGGCGACCACGGCCCCGGCCAGCCCAAGCGCGGCGAGCACAGTCATCGCATTCGGTTGGAGAGCGAGACCCGCACCTGCGGGCGCGAGCGTTCGCGAACGCTCCAGCACGCGCGTCACGTGCCCCTTCTGCGCGAGCGCGACGGCGAGCGTCAGTCCGCCAATACCGCCGCCGACGATGAGGACATGCATGGTCGCCGGTCAGTTCATTCCGGCTTCGTCTTCAGCTCCGCGTCATGAGTCTTGATGAACGCCTTGATGTCCTCGGCCATTGCGAGCAGCCTCGTCCACTGCTCCTTGTACAGCGTGACCGGGAAGCGCCCCAGGCCGTAGACCGACACCGCACCCTTCTCGCTCACCTTCAGCGACACACCGCGCACCGCGCGTTGCTTGAGCTGTTCGTTTTCCGCGCGTAGTCGTTCCAGTTCGGCTTTCAAATCTTCGTCGGCCATGTCATCTCCTGTCCGTCGACGTGAATCCTGGCAGCCTGTAACAGGCCACTAGCCTTTCTAGTGCGCCTCGAAGATTTCTTTGAGCGAGAGCGCCAGGCCAGGAAACAGGGGCGAGGTCAACTCGTCGCCCGTCGCTCCGTGCAGCTTGACAGCCGCGCCGAACCCGGTACCGCCCTGACGATAGACGGCGATTTGCGACGTCTTCGGGTCGACCAGCCAATACTCGCTCACGCCGAACCGTTCGTAGAGACGACGCTTCAGGCCCGCGTCACGCGTGCCGGTCGACGGCGACTTGATCTCGACCACCAAGTCGGGCACGCCTTTCACGTGAAGTTCCGTCAGCACGTCCGCGGCTCGCGCATTCGACACGTACAGCAGATCGGGCTCGACGATATCGAAGTGTGAGAACACGACGTCGAGGGGAGCGAAGAACACCCGTCCTCGGGGCTCCCTTCTGAGATACGTCCAGAGCAGGCCGTATAGAGTCCCGGCAATCGATTGATGCGGCAGGCTCGGCGAAGGCGTCACGTAGTGCTCTCCATCGATCAGCTCGTGCCGTTTCCCATCGTCCGGAAACCGCAGGAAATCGTCGTAGGTGAGCTTGATGCCGGTCGTTGCGATGTTCATGGCCTTCTCGCGGAGCACGCGCTCATTGTACCGAATGGGTGCGAGGAGCGTGCCGGAACAGAATTGCCGAATTTCGGAATGATCTACGGGATGTCTTGTCGCGTTACGCAGTAACTGCGATCGGTCACCAGACCGTTCGATGCGCTGCCTGCGACGTGACGTGGCTTTTTCAGATGGACAATGACATTCACTTGCTCGTCAACCTCGGCGACGACGATGCCATCGTCTGAGGCGGTGGTCAAGCGGCAACGCCCGAGCAACAGGGGCGAAGTTGCGAGCAGCGTGCGCGTCCGAGTTCCTCGGGCGTCAGGGGATTAGTGGCCTTCGTGCGCCTCCGAGCGTGACGGATGATGGCTGATGCCCTCCGAAGGCAGGTCCGGCTTGAACTCCTTGTGGCAGCTCATACACGCATCAACGAGATCGCCGTTCGCCGCGAGGAGTGCCTCCAGGTTTCGACTCTTGGCGGCAGCGAGGTCGGCCAGTGCGGCCTTGGTCAACGCCTGAGCGTGGGTCTGCCATCCCACCTGTCGGACCCAGCCCCCGTCTGCCTGACCTGATCCCCCGAGCTGGATGAGGCTTCCGGCGGCGGCCAGCTGAGTCGCATGGTCTTCGAGATCAATCCAGTCGGCCTCGTCCTTGGGCGCGCCGCCGTCCTTCTCGACATCCCACAACACGTGACTGGCGCTATCAACCCAACTCACCATGAGCGCGTTGATGCTCACAGCTGGGGTGAAGCTCGGCGCCGGTACCGAAGCGCCGGTCTTCTCGGCGGTGTTGCAGCTCGCGAGCGACAGTGCTGCCACCCCAACGCAGAGCGCAGCAGTTCCCGCTCGTCGCCACGAAAGGTGTGTCTGTTTCATGCCGATTCTCCTGCTCCGGCTTGCACCCAAGCCTCGGCGATGCGTCAGTGAACTTACGCGAATCTCGAGACGCAATGCGTTCAGCAATCTTCGCGCCGTCGCTCCGAGCGTGAGTCAGGTGCGGCGCCCAGTGCGCACGGCGTCGACCTTGGATGTGCCAGCCGGGACGCCGCGGACAAGTTCCCGGCGCTGCGAAATATCACTTCGTCCTCGTCAAGACCGAAGGTGTTTGCCCAGGGGTGTTCATGGGCTGACGTCTCATGGGCGACAACTTACGACACGATCCCGTGAGCGTTCTCCGGTAGGATTTCTGCGGTGAGAGTCAAGCGGTAGGTTGTGACTCGACAAAACTCTGGAGCGTTTGGTGGCTGATATCAACAAGCTCTCGCGTCGTGGCTTCGTCAAATCAGTGGCGGCGACGGCTGGTGCGGCTGCTCTGCCTGCCTACGCTCTGGCCCAACCTGCTCAGGCTCAGGCGCCTGCGCCGGCCTCCCCGTTGTCGCTTCGCAACGCCTCCCAGTTTCCAGGGCTTACGCCGCGCGGCGCCGGCTGGCTCAATTTCCTCTGGGACAAGGCGACGACGAAAGACGACTGGAGCTCCGCGGGCATTCCGCATCCCTGGTGGGACAAGTACAGCTCGCCCGTGGTCCTGAGTTACGGCCGGTTCGACCTGTCGTTCTCGGCCTACGGACTGCTGCTCATGGCCGATCAGACGCCGGCATGGCGAGAGGTCTACACGCGCATCGCGGATGAACTTGCTAGCCGTTACCCCACCTACTGGGGCGCGATCGACTGGTTCACGCAGATTGGCGACGACCCGAAGCGCGCGAACTATCCGCCGCAGATCATGGGGCAGATTCCCGAAGCACTCCGCGGCAAGTACAACCGTTTCGGCTGGACCGCGAATGGCACTGCGCCGTGGGGCCTTCAGTCCGATCCAATCGGTGCGGACGGTTACTTGTTCTTCCGTGCATGGTTTCTGTTGTTGCTGGCCACGCACAAGTACATCTCAGGCGATGACAAGTGGGCGCGGCCATTCAAAGTGACCGGCTACCACGACGAGACCTTCGACTGGGATATGCACCGCATTGCTGAACGGCTCGAGTCGCAGTATCGGGCGCATCCGGAAGGTCCACAGTGTGAGAACACGAAGATCTGGATCTTCTGCAACACCGCCGGCGGCCTCGGCATGCACCTGTACGACAAGGTGTTTGGAAAGAACACGCACCGCGCCTTCGAGAACTTCATCGGCTACACGCGCGAGAACTACATGAATGTCGGCACCGACGGGAAGCTGCAGTCAATCACCAGCTACTACGACCCTGTCGAGAAGTTCCACTTCGGCGCGAGTGCCGCCGCTGGTCTGAGCACGGCGCATCTGATGCAGCCGCAGAATCCCGAACTGGCGCGGCTCCTCTACGAGGGGGCAGCCAATGCAATGGGATGGCGGGCTGGCAGTGGAGACATCAGAGCGAATTCGACCGGACTGGTCATGGCCAAGGAGCTGGGCGACGACGTCGCATACGCGCGTCTGCGTGCGGCTGCCGAGCGCGAGTACGAGCCAAAGATCTTCGGCGAACACCAGGAGCGGTTCGGTTGGTTCTTCAACAACAAGGAAGGATTCCCGCGCGGCCAGGGCAGCGCCATGCTCATGGCGGCCGAAATCGCGGGGCCGGGCGACTGGACGCGCGCCTTTGAAGGCCGCTATCAGGACAAGTACACCGCGCCCACGGTTGAAGCGATCGAGTTCCCATCGCTCGGTGTCTCGCAGGCCTGGAACGATCGCGCCTCCGGCACCTTACACGTGGTCACCTATGCTGCGGCGCCAGAGAAGCGCGGTGCCGCAACCAAGTGGCGTGTGACCAACCTGCCCAGTGTGACGAACCTCACGCTTCGGTTGAACGGCCAGCCGTTCACCCGCTTTGCGTCGGTGGGACCGCGAACGATCGAGTTGACGACGACGATTGATGCAAACCAGTTCGAGATCGTCACCGGCTACCGAGGCGATGGCACACGTGCGGAGCTGGAACCGCAAGCGAAGCCGCGCGCCGTAGCGGCGGCCGCGTCGCTCCTGGCCAGGAACAGCGACGGAACGCCCATGCCGAACCCACCAACGATGGGGCCCGGGTGTCCGTGCTGCGCGACGGCGTGACCCACTTCCGCGGATGGGCCAAACCGGGGCCCATCCCGCCCGGTGCCGCAGCACCGCCAGATGTTCCCGCGGACGAATCTCTCGACGCCATCAGCGGTCACTTCCGGATCTTTCAGCTTCGCCAGGGCCACCGCTTCTCGACAGACGATGTGCTGACGGCGTGGTACGGAACGAGCTGGGCGCCGTCCGCAGCTCGCGTGCTCGATCTCGGTTCCGGAATCGGATCGGTTGGCATGACTGCCGCCTGGCGACTACCGGGCGCGCACGTCGTCACCGTCGAAGCGCAAGCAGAAAGTGTCCGACTGGCCAGAAAGTCCGCCGCCTACAACGGACTCGAGGACCGCTACGACATTCGAGAGGGCGACTTCAGGAATCCCGACATTCTGCACCCTGACGAAGTCTTCGACCTGGTGCTGGGGAGTCCGCCGTACTTCCCGCCTGGCACCGGTAGCGAAGGTGATCATCCGCAAAAGATCGCGTGCCGCTTCGAGCTGCGCGGAGACATCGCAGACTACGCGCGTGTCGCGGCAGTGCATCTGACGCGGGGCGGCATCTTCGCTTGTGTATTCCCCGACGAGCAACGGGCCCGTGTCGAAGCCGCCGCAGCAGCCGCGGAACTCGTCATCCTGCGTCGGCGGCCTGTGGTGTTCAAAGAAGGTGAACCGCCGCTTGTCGCGCTCTTCGCGATGAGCCGTGCCGTGGATCTGCCGGCTGAGATGCACGCCCGTACGTGGGTCGAGACGCCGCTCGTGATTCGCGACCGGCAAGGGCACGTGCACCCGGAGTACGCGGCAGTCAAGTTGTCCTTCGGGTTCCCGCCGTAGCACGGCCCTCTTGCTCCCGTCGCACTCGCAGGCCAGAATCGCCCGTCGCCTCGTGCTCGTGCACGCGTAGAAGAAGAGGATGCGATCGATGTTCAGAAGTTGCGTGGCTGTCGTCAGTATGACGTTGCTGCTCGCCTGTTCGCTGGTCCTCGCAGCTCCCGCTGACCTCAAGGTCACACCTGGCGAGTTCCTCGTCGACCACCCGACGCTCGTCAACCTTGGCTTCGAATGGGTCGTTGATGGCGACGCCAACCGTAACGCCAGCGTTGAAGTCTCGTATCGCAAGCAGGGCGATGCAGACTGGAAGCGTGGGTTGCCGCTGCTGCGCCTGCACGGCGAGCGCATCTACCAGGAGAACTCCTGGAATCTCGTGTCGCCGAACATGTTTGCCGGCAGCATCCTCGACCTCCAACCCAACACCGCGTACGAGGCCCGGTTCATCATGACCGATCCTGACGGCGTGTCGGGGCGCGCCGCGAACGCGACGAAGACGGTGGCGGTCCGCACGCGGCCAGAGCCGATGGCCGCAGCCGGCGGAAATGTGTATCACGTCTATCCGGCGGACCACCGCGGAGAGAAGAGCTCTCCGGCGTTCGAAGGCATCATGTGCGCCTACTACTACACGTGCGGAGGCGGCGACACAACGACGACCGCGCGGCCGCGGGTGAAGGCGGGCGACACGATCCTCGTGCACGCAGGGCATTACGCGTACCATCCGGAATTCTACGGACCTGACCGATCCTTGAACGTCACGAGCCCCTACGAGGGCACGTACTATCTCTCAGCGAGCGGCACTGCGGAAAAGCCGATCGCGATCAAGGCAGCGGGTGACGGCGATGTGGTACTCGACGGCCGTGGCAACTTCGCGTTGTTCAACGTCATGGCTGCGAACTACAACTACTTCGAGGGGCTGACATTCCGGAACACCGACATCGCCATCTGGGCGGGCCGGCAGTTCATCGCCGGCGCAAAGGGACTGTCCGTAAAACGCTGCCGCTTCGAGGACGTCGGCATGGGCGTCTTCTCCAACTATTCGGGCTCCGCTGATTTCTACATCGCCGACAGCACCTTCCTCGGCCGCGACGACGCCGAGCGTCTTCTGGGATGGAATGGCGACTTCTGGCGTCAAGTCGCTCGCGCCTCTGGCCAGAACTTTCCGCCGACGCTGGCGTCGTATGCGGCGGTCAAGATCTATGGGCCGGGGCATGTCGTGGCGCACAACTACATCGCCAACTTTCACGATGGTATCGACATCGAGACCTACGGCAACCCGGATGGGTCCGACGCGATGACGGGGCCCGCGTACCCGCCCCGCCAGTTCTGGGACCGTCGTCCTGTGGCAATCGACTTCTACAACAACTACCTGACGAACTTCCACGACAACGCGATCGAGATCGACGGCAGCCTGCACAACATCCGCGTGATGCGAAACATGATGCTGAATTCTGCGTCGCATCCGATGTGCAATCAGCCGGCGGGAGGCGGCCCTGTCTATTGGATTCGAAACATTGTGTATCACGCGCCCGCTGGATCAACGCGCATGACGAGCGGGGCTGCGGGCGTGCTGTTCTACAACAACACCATCCTCACCGAGACATCGGCAGGCTCGTCCGCGAATGCGCACTGGCGCAACAATCTGATGCTCGGCGAGAACGCGGCCACGGCGATCTTCAGCGTCTCCACCAACACCAACTACAGTTCCTCGGATTACAACGGCTTCCGACCGAACGCGGGCGCCGCCACGTCGTTCCAATGGAATTCGCCGCCGGCATCGGTCGCCGCCGACTACGGTCCCGTACCATCAGCCGCGGCGCGCGGCGCTGCAACAACGGCTGGCAGCGAAGGAGACGGCGCCAATCGGTCGCTCGAAAACCGGCGCTTTGCGGCGTTCGGCGAGTACGTGTCGGCGACGCGCCAGGACTCGCACAGCCTGCTCGTGGACTACGACATCTTCGTCAACGTCCCAAGGCTCGATGCGAAAGATCTGCAGGCGGTGCAGCGGCTCTACAAGGCGGAGGATGTGGACTTCAGACTGAAGCCTGGCTCCGCTGCGGTCGACCGCGGTGCGGCGCTGCCGAACATTACGGATGGATTCAGCGGGCAGGCGCCGGATCTGGGCGCGCTCGAGCTTGGACAACCGTTGCCGATCTACGGACCTCGACCTGTAGCGCGATAGAAGTCCGGATTCGCAGACACCACCGCGCTGACGCGCTCCTCGAAATCGATGGAGCGCGCCGTCCTTCGTCCGTCCTTCGTTCGTTGGTTCGTTCCCTGAATCAGAACTTGATCTGGTTCGAGATGCGCAACAGGCGTCCCTGCAGGACCTGCTGCGGCTGACCAAGGCTCGTGCCGTAATTCTGGTTTTCCTGCAGCACCACGTTGCTGTTCAGTGCGTTGTACATGTCGAGCGCGGTGTCGATGTCGTAGCGCCCGATCTTGAAGCGCTTGTGGGCGCTCAGATCAAGCTGTGTCCACCGATTGAGATACTTGTCGCCCGGAGGGACCAGATTGACCGTGACCGACTGGGTCCGGCCGCCCGGGAAGAGGTTCGCCGGGACGGCCCACAGCACCGAGAGTGGCAGGCCCGCGTAACTCTGGAGCGAAGCGCCAATGCTGATCTTGAAGGGAAGCGGGTAGCTGCCATTGAACTTGAAGTCGTGGCGGAACGGAATGTCGAGCGCGGTCTGGTCACAATAGCGGAAGGTGTTGGGGTCGTTGCCGGCGCACGTGGTCGCAACCGTACGGTCGGTTGACCATCCGCCAAAAAGATTCCCGCCCTTCGGCAGGCGAGCCGAAAAGCTGACCTCGAACCCCGTATAGACCGACGACGCTTTCGAGCTGTCGGTCGCGGTGGTGTCGAGCAGATCGCTGAGGCCCTGCTTCGCGCGATTCAGATTGTAAATGGTCACTGCCTCGCCGTTCAGCGGGCTCGGCGTGGCGAACGCCGCGTAGTCGGCCACGGTGAGAAGCGTGTTGAACTGTTGTTCGAGATTGCGCCCGTCCCGCTTGTACCAGGCGACGGTGGTCGCGACGCCCGGCAGCACCTGCCGATCGATGGCGATGGTGTATTCAATGTCGTACGCGCGCTTCAGACCCGCATCGGGATGCCGTGCAGGCGCGAGGCCGAACCTGTTGTTATTGCTCGGGCCGATCTCGTTGTTCTGCGCGATACCGTCCTTGTTGGTCGCCAAGGCCAATGGGGAACACGTTGATGTGCCCGCCAGGAAGTCGCAATCCGACCAGTTGCGCGTATCGCTCTGCAGGACGCTAGGGCTGTACCGATTCGCGAAGTCGGTCGTGAAATTCCGGTTGTACTTGTTCAACCCGAACTTGAGCGCGGTCTTTGCGTCGCCCGTGAGGTTGTAGACCGCACTGAAGCGCGGGGCGATGTTGTTCCACTTCGGTGTATCCAGGAGGGCACCAAAGGTTCGCCCTGGTACGAAGCGGCCTGCTTCGAGAGCCATCGGCTGCACCGACGAGTTGAAGTGCTCGAAGCGCAGACCGGGATTGAGCGTCAAGCGTTTCAACGTCCAGGAGTCTTGAATGTACAGGCCGACATCGGCTCCCATCAGGTTGTAGGTTCGCGTCGGCGTGTTATAGACGATGACTGAATCCGGCACACCATCGCGATACCGCTGAACGAGGTCTGCATTCGAGTCGGCGGTGTTCCACGTCTGGCCGATGTGCCACTGAAAGCCTGCTTTTATCGCGTGCGATCCGGTGACGTACGAGGCAGACGACATCAGCATGTAGCGGAAGTTGTAGGTCCCTGTCTGCGGCGTGCTCGCGGTGGTCGTCGTCCCGCGCGTGATGTCCACGCGGGCGGCATTGGCGTACCACTCGGGCGTGAACGGATCCTTCAGAATGCCCGGTTGGTACTTCTCCGTGTAGGAGTTCACGCTGGTCCCGTAGCCGGCGTCGACCAGCAGTTTGTTGCCGAAAGTGGAGGTCCACTTGGCGGCACCGGTGTACTTGATCACGGGCGGCCGTCTGCGGGACGCCGTGGCGACATCAATCCCCGATGAGTAGAGATGGCCGACGTACTTCGTCTGGTAGTCGTCGTAGACCGTGAACTTGTTGGTCGGGTTGATCTGCCAGGTCAATCGCGCCGTGTAGTTCTTCACCTTCTGGTCGTAGATGCCCGGACTGCCGTCGGGATAGAAGCTGTTGGCAACGATGTTCTCGTTGCCGACGTTGCGGTACGAGAGGAAGGTCCACAGCTTGTCTTTGAGGAGCGGGCCGCCAACCGAAGCGTTGGCGTCGTACACCATTTGAACGGCGTCAGGCGTAGCCAGACCCTTCGCCAGCAGCTCACTCGTCAGGTTGTCGAACTGCATCGCGCTGTTCGAGTAGCCGAGATACGTCGCGCCGCTCAGCCGGTTGCCTCCGTCGCGAGGAATGAGGTTGATGTGCGGGCCGCCGGCCGAGACCTCGGCGCCAAGCGAGCTGGTCTGCACGGTCATCTCCTGGATCATCGCGTCGTTGTGATCCGGATGACTGTCGCCGCCGCCAACGAGGGTGTTCATCTTCATCGAGTCGACATCGATGGTGGTGTCCTTGGTGACGCTGCCGTGCGCCGTGACGCGAGGATTCACCGCGGCGCGCGTCCCGCCGACATTCTGGCTGCTCACCTTGGTGCCCACGGCCATCGCGGCCTCGGCAACGAACATGCGCGGCATCGGCACGGAGTCCAGCAGCTCGCGCGTGATCACGGTTGTCCGCTGGGCGTTCTGCACGTCGACCGTTGGTGCCTGCCCGGTGACGGTCATCGTTTCCTCGACCGCGCCGATCTGAAGTTCGGCGTTCACGGTGGCCGTGAAGTTCGAGGGCAGATCGATGTTCTCCTGAATCACCGACCGGAATCCTTCGAGCGAGAAGGTGACCTTGTACACGCCAGGTCGGAGGTCGATGATTGCGTAGCGTCCCTGCGCATCGGAGGCCACCGAGCGTGTGCGCTCGATGAGTGCCGGGCTCGAGGCTTCAATCGTTACACCGGGCATCACAGCGCCGGACGTGTCCCTCACGACTCCTGACAGGCCGCTCTGCGCGTACAGCGAAGCCGGCAGCAGGACGAGCCCGAGTGACGCGAACAACAGCGACTTCGTGAGCGCACAACGCAGCATGGCGACCTCCTGTGAGTGCAGGTATTTCCGCGTAGCCTGGCGTCACACCGACGCGATGTGGCGAATGCTGGCGCATGCTACCGGCAGGAGTACGGGCTGGACATCCCTGAAACGGGGGACGTGCCGCTTGAATCAGCGGCGCTGGACGGCGATCCAAAACGCCGGGTTTTGCCAGGAGAGGACGCTCGAGCGTTGCCCGCAGCGCGTGCAGCTGAGGCGGCCAACCCACAGCAACGGGTTCACCGGAAAGTTTGTCTCACTGCGATGCGCGCGGCGGGTGTAGCGTCTGCAGCTTGCCATTCACCGCAACGTGCTGCCGGTCGGCGGTTCACAGAGGTGCCATGTGTCCGATGAAGATATTGGATTAGAGCGACTCAACGACGAGGATCGCGCGTACGCGGGCTCCAGGTTTCGAGACGTCGTCGACGCCCTCTTTGCCAATCCCTACCAGAGCATCTGGGGAGCGGAAGGCGAGCCGGCATTGCCTGACAGAGAGCAGACCATCAAGACGGTCTTTGGCGGACTGCTGTCGCTTGGGCGGCCGCCGCACTTCCAGCACGCCTCCGAGCGGACGCTCGACTCTTCAGCCGACCTGCGATGGGGGCCTGATCGAAAGGGCTTCTCGCGTCTGCTTCATCCAACTGGCGTCTGCCTCGTTGGCCGATGGCAAATTACGGAGGAGACGCCGTACTCCGGTTACTTCGCGCGGGGCAGCGAGGCACTGGTTGTCGCCAGGTATTCGAGCGGCGCTGGCGGCAGCCGGCGAGGTCGTGTCCGCTCGCAGGCTCTCGTGGGCAAGCTCTTTCCGACGCTTGACCCGGATCACACGACCCCTGTTCGGACCGCCAACTTCTTCGCGCAGGAAGACATCGGCGGTGAGAGGAGCCCGTCGATCAATGCGGCCGAACTTCGGAACGCACCCGACGTCACAGTCTTTCGACGCGGCCCGGCCGGGACGCTGCTCATCAAAGTGGCCTCGGTGTTCCGGCGAGTGGACCAGGAGCCGGCCACCCGTCAGCTGTATCCGATTGCGGAACTCGGAAAGCCCGCCAACGACCCGACGCGCGCGCCTGCGTTCATGCGCCTGCTCGTGGACGCCAGCCAGCCGACCATTCCCGGCGATGATCTCGATGTGCGGGACGAAGTCATGGCGCAGATCTTCGACCGCGGCGATCCCGCGCCGAAGCGAACACTCACATTCACCATCGACGTCACCGACGAGGGGCGCCGGTCGGGGACGCCGTTCCGGCTGCGGCGGACATTCACGAACTGGAAGCGGATCGGACAGCTGGTCTTCGACAACGCGGTCATCTCATACAACGGCGACGCGGTCATCCATTTCCAGCATCCGACGTGGCGCGACGATCGGAACGATCCTGCAACCGCGACGCGCGTCGACGGCAAGCGGCGGTGAGTTGACCAAGGGGCGCACTTGTCCTGCCGTATAACGTCGAGGGTGACGTGACCGTCCAGCTTAGTGAACGCGGTGTCCTCAGATGTAGCCGTGTTCCAGCGCCTTCAGCACCGCACGCGTCCGGTCCCGTACGCCGAGTTTGGACAGGATGCTCGAGGCGTGGTTCTTCACAGTGCCTTCCGCTGTGCCGAGCGCTTCGGCAATCTCGCGGTTGCTGTAGCCTCCCGCCATCAAGCGCAGAATCTCGACCTCGCGCCTGGTCAACGGGTCCGGCGGACTGAGAGCATCGAAGTCGCGGCGCGTCTGCTCGAGTCCTCGAAGCACGCGTTCGGTCAGCGCCGGACGGATGACAGACCCGCCGGATGACACCGCGCGCACTGCGTCCGTGAGCACCTCGAGTGACACGTCCTTGAGGAGATAGCCCTTGGCTCCGGCCTTCATCCCTTCAAGCAATACTTCGTCGTCGTCGAACGTGGTGAGCAGGATCGTCGGCGGCAATTCACCCGACGCCTGAAGCTCGCGGAGCACGTCGAGACCGCTCTTGCGCGGCATTCGCACGTCGAGCAGCACGACATCCGGACGGCTTTGGCGGATGGCCGCCACGGCCTCTTCGCCGTCTGCGGCCTCGGCCACGACTTCAATGTCGCCGGCCAGTTCGAGCAGCGATCGGACACCTCGACGAACCAGCGTCTGATCCTCGACGATGAGGACTCGGATCACGAGACGGCCTGCGCACGTGGCATGAAGCCGTGGACCTCGAAACCGCCGCCGACACGGGTGGTCAGCTCGAGGCGTCCACTGAGTGCTTCGAACCGCTCGCGCATGCCGGTCAGACCATGGCCGTACGACACCATCGCCGCGCCGCACCCGTCGTCGCGTCCGTGCACCGCGATGCCGACGGCGTCCGACGTGATCGTCAGCCAGAGGTTGCCGGCCTTCGCGTGCCGCCGGGCGTTGGTCACAACCTCCTGCAGACAGCGCAGGATCGCGTGGGCCTGTGCGTCATCGTCGATGGCGATCACCGAAGGAGCGTCGACGTGAATACTGAGATCGCCGGACGATTGATCGGCCAGCGCCCGCACGGCGCGCACCAGGTCGAAGCGACTGCTCTCACGCAGTTGTCCAACCACGTCACGTACGTCAGCCAGCAGCAGCCGCGCGAGCGCGTGCGCCTGTGTGACGTGCTCCATCGCTCGCCCTTCAGTCAGTCGCGACGCCACCTCGAGCTGCAGACTGAGCGCTGTCAGATGATGGCCGAGGGTATCGTGCAAGTCTCGAGAGATTCGCAGGCGTTCGGCCACGCGCTCGTTCTCGACCATGAGCGCCCGTGTGGCCTGCAGTTCCCCGTTGACGCGCGCCAGCGCCTCGCGCGCGCGACGCTCGCGTTCGACCAACGCGGCACTGCCGAGCGCGAAGAACTGAAATCCACCGAAGGCAGACCCATAGGTCATTGCCGGAAGCAGGTCGCTGAAGGAGCCGAACACGACGATGAGCGCCAGCGTCTGCGCCACGATCCACGCAGCCGCACGCGCACTGTCGAAGATCGGCAGCAATTGACCCGCGACCACAACGAGAAGCGCCGCAGCGGCGACACTGTCGTGACTGCTGCGGACCATGATGAGTGCACTGGCGGACTGAAGCAGTAACAGTCCGATTGCCAGGACCCGCCGCTGACGAACCACCGACGACCAGCAGATACCCGAGAACGCCAGCAGGAACGCGAGCGAGGCGAGTCCCCAGGCCAGCCAACGCGCACCGGTCAGTCGCCCGTCGAGCAGCGCCGCCACCGCTGGAATGGTTGTCGCCGCCCAGGTGCCGAAGCCCGCCAACTGGAGCCACTGCTCGGGTCTCATGGTCAGAGTCTAGCCGCGAGTCAGGCGTGACCGACCGTGCCGAAAGTCACGATCTGACGAGGTGACCTTTGGCACATGCGCGACCGAGAGGTGTTGCGCCAGACTGCCTGCATGTTGAAACTGATTCTCGCTGTGCATATCGCTGCCGGGTCTGTCTCGCTCGCGTCGATGTTCGTGCCCGTTGTTACGCGCAAAGGAGGCCGCACCCACAGACAATCGGGCTGGGTCTTTGTCGGGGGGATGACGGTCGTCTCGCTGACCGCCGTCATGCTCTGCGTCGCGCGGTTCGTCACCGATCCCACGCCCGCTGGACGCGAAGCGGCGGCGTTCCTGTTCTTCGTGGCCATTCTGACTGCGGCAGGCGTGTCGGCTGGTGTGCGTGTGTTGCGGGCGAAGAACCGTTCGACGGTGCACACAAGTCCATGGGACGTCGGACTGGCGACCACACTTGTTCTTGCGAGTGTCGGAATGGCTGCGTGGGGTCTGGCGATCGGACGCAACTTGTTCGTCGCGTTCTCACTGATCGGACTCGGAACGGGCGGAAGTCAGCTGGCTTACTGGCTCCGAGTACCCACGCACAGGATGCACTGGTGGTTTCAGCACATGGGCGCCATGCTCGGCTCCTGCATTGCCGCCACGACGGCCTTTCTCGTCGTCAATAGCGGTCGACTCGGTTTCGAGACTTTTGCGCTTGCTGTCTGGCTGACACCGACAGTGCTCGGCGTACCGACGATCGCGCTGTGGACCGCCTACTACCGGCGTCGATTCTCGCCAGCCGCCACGGGCAAGCCTGTCGCTTTGTCCGCCTGACAATCGGGCGGACTGATGCACTGTGCAAGTGCACACCGCTGCCCAGCCCGCGCACGAATGTGGAGACCGGCCGGATCTGCGCGCAGGGGCCTCGGAAATGAGGTGCAATCCTCGCCAAAACTGACTCCTCCGAACGCTGACCGGCAAACGTCGCGGTGCCGATATATGGGCTGTGCCTGCCGACGCCGTTGCCGAACTCCGCCCGCGCACCGAAACCGACGCTTCCGTCTGGCAGACCGCAATAGAGGCCCTGCTGTCCGGCGCGCAGCAGTCGGCTGTGCACCTGCAGCCGATCGTCGACCTGCACCGTGGAACGATTGCCGGCTACGAGGCGCTGGCGCGCTTTCCCGCGCCGCCGGCCGCATCGCCCGACCGCTGGTTTCTCGAGGCATCACGGTACGGTCTCGCGGTGGAGCTCGAGAGGGACGTGCTCTCGCTGGCTGTGCAGAACCTTCCGGCGTTGCCAGGCACAGCGTTTCTGAGCATCAATGTCAGTCCGGCCTTCCTGGCATCCCCCGCGTGGGCCCGGCTGATCGCCAGCTGTACGCGGCTCGATCGGCTGGTCATCGAACTGACGGAAGGGTCCGCAGTCGATCACTTCAAGATCGCGCACACGGCAATCAAGATGGCACGTCAGCGCGGC
>JBEBGB010001243.1:0-1217 GCA_040081675.1 Vicinamibacterales bacterium | reverse complement strand
CGAGAGCTATGGCTCGAGGGAGCGGGGGCGAAGAGAACGGGGACCCCGGCAGCGGACTGGAGTGGAAGAGGAGCCAGACACGAGCCGCCCGGAGTGCGGCGCCGTCGAGCGCTCGATGCGAGACGCCGGAGGACAGACCGAAGAAGAGGAAGACTCTCTTCTCTGAACGCTGACGTGGCTACCTGTCCGCCGTCCGCATAACGACTTGGGGTTGACCTGCGCGAGCAACATGTCTGCGCCGAGGCGCGAGGTGCAAGCCGAGCGTCTCGGCGCCCAAGCAGCTTACCGCGTCAGGTCCAACCCCGTGTTAGCCAGCACCCTCGAAAGTCGCTCGGAGGGCCAGCGGATTCGGAAGCTGCCGATTGTCGTTACCGTCGACGGAGTATACCTCCAACCCGGACAGTTGACCGTCCTTAGCCCAAAGAAGAACTCCGACTGAATCACCACTCGGCGACTCACCGGATGCATCGGCGACAATGCGTGCCACCGATTGGCCGTCCGTCACGAAATCAACGGAGGGGCACCCGCAGGGACAGGCGTCCACCACCTGAAGATGCGGAACCGCGTCGAGCCAAGTCGCCGGGATCTCGACGGTGGCGGCGTGCTCGAGAAGCCAGCGAACGAGCGCCCGTTCGGTATGGGAAATGCCGCGCCGCTGCACAACGCGCCGCGGAGCCGGTGGGTCGTTTCCAAGATGGGCGGTCACGCTGGCGAGCCCTATGGGAGAGGAGCCCGACTCGTCATGGGTCGGTCGCGCACTTTGACGAGTTGCCAGCCCGAAGGCGTCGCCTCGAGCCTCACGACGTTGCCGATGCGGAATCCAGCAAGCTCTTCCAAGAATTGAGTCAGAACAGCGCTGACGTCGTCAGCGGACAGGCTGTTTGGTGGGGCCTTGGCCATGAGGTCCGAGACGTGGACAGGTGCGCCGGTGTACACGACGAGGCCGAACTCAGCGGACTTCCCGGAGCCGACTTGAACAAGAGTCGCGGGTCCTGCTACGAGGTCAGGGATCAAGAACGCTGCACCGGCCTGGGTCGAGCCATTGGCTGTCGAAGCCACGAGCAAGCGCTTTGAGGAAGTCACGAGTTCAAGCGGGGCGATCGACGCTGGAGTGCTGGCTAACGACTCGGGTTTCTGCTGCACGAGCAACATGGTCGCACCGTACAGCGAGGTGCAAGCCGAGCTGTGCGGACCGCAGAGCTGACCGAAGTGTCAGC